>CAIPNE010000567.1 GCA_903866355.1 uncultured Gammaproteobacteria bacterium | reverse complement strand
CCGCGTGATACCAATGTGGATCGCGCGGCAGGCGCGAATGCCGATTCACGCCATCGCCTTCCAGCGTGAACCAATAGGGCCGGAAATAGCCTTCCTCCAGCACATGACTGCGTACGCCCAACTGCGCGGCACTCGCGAGCGCCTGCTGGTGCACGGGCCGGCGGTCGCCAAAAACGAGCAAATCCGTCACCCCGTGGCGCACACAATAGGCCGCAAAAAATTCGCCTATCTGAGCGGGTCCCACGCGACAGTGGGTGGCAGGTCGTGCGCCCCAATACAGGCAATCCCCCGCGTTAAAATTGAGCTTGAGAACTCGCACGCCCGCGGCTTGCAGCGCCTGCGCAAGGCGCGCAAAAAACGGACTGCACACACCCTGCAGCAGCACCCAAGTGCGCGGCTTCATCGTACCCCCACCACGCGCCGCAACAGCGCCCGCCACAGACCGCGCCACCACGGCGCGCCGCGCCGATGGGCCTCATCCCGCCACGCGCGCAACTCTGCCAATGCGTGTTCTGGGGAGGTCTGCTCGCCGGTGGTGCGACTGAAATACACCGGGTAGCGCAGCAGTGCCGCCGCCACCAGTTCGTCGAGAGAACGCCGCCGCGTGCGCCGGGCCAGCGGATACATATCGTGGGTCAGACCCCAGCCAGCGTAAAAGGGTACGCCATAGCAGGTCACCGGCTTCCCCCGCAGCAGGGCTTCAAAACCGGTGAGAGAAGTCAGCACGTGGACTTCATCCACGCTGGCAAACAGCGCGTGCAGATTCACGTGGGTCACCACGGCATCGGCCAGTGCTGCGATTTGCGCGGCCGCGCCATCCGCGACTCGCAAGCCTGCCAGAACGTCGGGATGGGGCTTGTAGACGATAAACGCCGCCGGGGCGGCGGCCCGCACCGCCTGCATCAGCGCGAGATTGGTTTTGATCACCGGCGCACCCGCGCGCAACGAAGCGTCACTCTCCACCTGACCGGGCACCAAAATAACCCGCAACACCTGTGCCGGCCGCGACCATGACGCCCCGGCGAGGTTGTATTTGGTCAGGCCATCAGCCACCACTTGGGCGCGCAACCGTGCTGCGCGCGCGCACTCCGCTGAGCTAAAATTTGCACTCTCCAGCCACTCTTCCAAATCGCTAGTGCGGGTCGCGTCGTAGTACAAACCCCGCCGGTCGACCACCCACGACAGCGGCGCGGTGAGTTCCGCGCCCAGACCCACCGAGCGCAAAAAGCCGTCTTCCACCCGCAAGACCACGAGATCTGGGCGGGCCGTCAGCGCCGTGGGGTCGTTGCCCCAACACGCCACCGTGGCCCCAGGTGGGATCAAGTCTAGACCCGCGACAAAGCGCACGTGCGAGCCCGGCAGCGCCGCGGCCAGGGCCGCCTGCTTCCAGCGCGAGAACCCCACGGCGTAAACGCGCGGTAGGGCGGGGGCCGTGAGCCACGGTGCCAACACGGCAAAATGCGCCGCCCAGGTGGGCGCGACAAACGGCGGACGTGGCGCGCGCGCCGCTGCGGCATCAAGGGTGGCGCAGGCACTAATGGCCTGCGTCCACGCCGCCACATCGTGCGGCGCCAAATACTGGGGATGGTCGCCCGCGATTTCGCGAAACACGGCTAAATCGCTGGCGATAACCGGCACACCCAGCCCCAACGCCTCCACCAACGGCAGGCCATAACCCTCCGCAAAAGACGGAAACAGCAGCGCTTGGGCGTGCGCAATCCAAGTAACTAATTGGGCGTCGCTGCAGGCGTCAAGCGCCAGCACAAAATCGCCGCGCGCAGCCCCGGCGCGAAGGTCCTTGAGCGTTTGTTCGTAAAGCCAACCGGGCTGGCCTACCACCACCAAACGGGGCGTTAGTGGCCCCAACTGGGCCCGCAGCGCTTGCCAGACCCTCACCAACAGGGCGTGATTTTTACGCGGCTCCAGCGTGCCCAGCACCACAAAATAAGGCGTCGCCAACGGGCGGGGCGAGGTGCCTGTGAGCGTTAACCCCACGCCTAAATGCGCCACGGCTACCGGTGGCACAGGCAAGTGCTGGTCGGCCGCCCAGCTGCGCAGCGCCGTGTGGGTTGCGGCCGAGTTGCACACCACGCCAGTGGCCAACGAGAGCGCCTGGCGCAGGCGTGCCGCGTGCCGCTGGGCCTCCCCGAGGCGACAAAATTCCGGGTGAGTTAAGGGGATGAGGTCGTGAATCATGACCAGCAGCCGCCAGCCCTGC
Source organism: uncultured Gammaproteobacteria bacterium (assembly GCA_903866355.1). Classification (GTDB taxonomy): domain Bacteria; phylum Pseudomonadota; class Gammaproteobacteria. The sequence goes on along the minus strand of CAIPNE010000567.1, from coordinate 7,497 downwards.
CGGCGCACCAAGCGGCGATAGCTCGCGGCGTCCAGTCCGCCGTGCCCGGTATGGATTAACAATCCCTCGCGCGGCGCGGCGCACAGTGCCGCCCGCAAGCTACCCACCGCCACCCAAAAATAGCCGAGCAGGCGCGGCGAAGGTGCCAACAACCAGCGAAACAGGGCGGCGGATTCTCGCCGAGGCAGCAAATGCGCGCGTCCCGCCCAGCGCACCAAGGCGCGTGCCCGGTGCTCAAAATGGTCGACGTAAGCTAGGCCCACGCGGTCGATTCCGGTCGGCAGGCGGGCGGCGGACAGGCGCGCAACCAAGCGCGTGACGTCGATAACAATGGGCGTGTCGGTGGGTGTCACCGCGCGCGCCTCAGCCAGCACGCCGGACGCCGAGTCCCAGCGCCAACCACTGAGTCCTCAGCCGGCGATCCTTGATCCTAGACGCTGACATGCCCGCCGCCGCCTAACGCGTTGCATTCACAACGGTCATTGCGGGGTAAAAAGCACCCACCACGATGTTCACGAATTTCTGGAGCTCGGCGGCCGGGGAATTGGCCACATACAGCACGTCGCTATTGGCGATGGGAAAATTCTGCGCGATAAAAAACGCGGTGGGATCGTGGAGGTCAATTTGATAAATCACCGGCACTTTGCCCTCCGCGTTAACGCTGGGCGCCTCGGCCCAATTGAGCGCCGCGGGATCCTCGTAGCGGAACACAAACAGGCCCTTCGCATCGGCGCGGCTATCGTTCATGCCACCGGCGCGCGCCAATGCCTGCGCCAAGGAAATACCCTGCGCCTCAAAATTGATTTCCTCACTTTTGCCGGCGGCGCCCAACATCGTGAAGCTCAGCGGCTGGAACAATGCAGTCACCACATCACCGGCCTGCATGAAAATGTTCTGCTGCGGATCTTGAATGATTTTCTCCAAGGGCAGACCGCGCACCTGCGTGCCGCGGGAAACCTGCACCGTGGTGCGGTCTACCGACTGCTTGACGCCACCGCCAGCCGCCAGCGCATCAAGCAATCGTTCACCCTTGGCGGTGAGCGGCATCCGGGTGCTGGTGACCACATCTCCCACCACGGTGACGTTGGCGGTGTTATTGCGAATGGTGCGCACCAACACCTGCGGCTGATTCGCCTTGCCCTCTAAACGCACAGCGATGTCGGCCTCGATTTCCGCGGCGCACCGCCCAGCGGCCTGCACCGCGCCGGTGAACGGCAGGGTGATCGTGCCCTTGCTGTTAACCATTTGTTCCGGGAAATTCACCATCCCGGCGTTGGCTGGCCCAAAGCGCGGGTCGACCGTCATTTGGTTACCAAACAACATGGCCGGCGGGGCTTCCCACACCGAGACTTCGATCACATCGCCTTTGCCGATCACCGGCTCGTAGCCCACACCCATACCAAAAGCATCGGCGAAGGACAGCTGTTTGCGCGACACGGTGAGTTGGCGAGTAATCTCATCGGTGACCGCCACCAAACGCACGCCTGGGAGCCCGGCCTTTTGCTGGTGTTCTTCCACCTCTTGCCGACTGGGGCCTGAGGTCGGCAGCCAAGCGGGCCAGGTGCTACAGCCTGTGAGCGGCAGCGCACACCAGAGCAAAAGCGTTCGAAAAGTCAGACGATATGGCAACCTGTGAGACCTCGAGAATAGAATGGGACGGTGTGGTGGGTCGCACAGCGCGGGGCAAAACGTGCCACGCAGCGCTTAAACAGTGCGCCACGCAGACGCAAATTTTAGGACTCCGACCCTGAGAAATACACAGGCAAGCAAGCACTGTCAACGCTGCGCGCCACCGTCGCGGTTTGCTAGTTGCGCAGCAGATGAGAAAAATCTTTCAACTACTCGACATTTAAAGATTTAAGCTCAGCCTCACCGATCGCAGACCCAACTCAAGGAAGCGCCTACCTTGCTGTCACTCTCCATCGTCATGCCCACGCTGAACCAGCGCGCGTTTATCGCGGACGCGGTGCGCAGCGTGTTTGCCCAGGACTTGCCGGGGCTAGAACTGGTGGTGGCCGACGGCGGTTCGTGCGACGGCACGCCATCCCTGCTGGCCGAACTTGCCGAGCAACACCCTGGACGCTTGCGGTGGGTATCAGCGCCAGACAGCGGGCCGGCGGCGGCGGTCAATCGGGCCGTGGCCTTGGCCGAGGGCGAGGTAATCGGCTGGTTGAATTCCGATGACTGTTACACGCTGGGGGCGGCGGCCCGTGCGCTAACGCTGTTCCAGCGCGAGCCTGCGTTGGTGATGGTCTACGGGGCTGGTGAGCATATTGACGTCCAGAGCCGCGTACTGGGGCCCTACCCCACGCGCCCGCCCGCCACCCCGCGCGCCGCTTTCGCCGAGGGTTGTTTTATCTGCCAGCCCACGGCGTTTTTTCGACGGGCGACGTTTCTGGCCTTGGGCGGACTGGATGAATCGCTGCACGCAGCGTTTGATTTCGACCTGTGGCTGCGCCTGTTTGCAGCGCATCCAGGCCAAGTGGGTTGGGTGCCGCAGGTGCAGGCGCAATCACGCTTACATGGGGACAGCATCACCGCGCGCCAACGCGAGGGCGTGGCTTTAGAAGGCCTGCAGGTGTTGCATCGTCATTTGGGCTACGCGCCACCCCACTGGCTGCTCACGCACGTCGCTGAGCGCTGTGCCCAGCACCCCTTTGGGCCGGGCCGCAATGACCTGCCAGCAGACTTGGCGCACTTCGCAGCCCGCGCCGAAGCACTGTTAAGCCCCGCTGACCGGCAGTTGGTGACTCAGCGATTGGCGCAAAACCGGGCCTTGCAGCTCGCCACACCCGACCTTTACGCCGATATATGGCCGGACGGTTGGGCGCCCCGCACTTTGGAAATTCGCCTGCGCCAGTCCACCCCGCCCGCGATGGGGCTGCGTATCAGCGGTACTCACGCCCATCCCGCCGGGGGTCGCACACAGCTCATCGCCAACGCGCCAGACGGCCAAACTTTTAGGGTGATATTGGCGCATGCCGGCCCTTTCGAGTGGACGCTGCCCATTACCGAGCGCCTACCGGACGCCCGCATGGTGTACCGCCTTACCGCCGACCGCATCTTTGTGCCGGCAGCCCTCGATGCCCAGAGCACGGACACCCGCGAACTGGCTTGGCGGCTGGACCACTTGGCGCTGGATTTAGCGTAAACCCGCGGCGTGTGCCTCACAGCACATCGCGCAGCCGGTAATACAGCATCGCCAACATCAACGAGGGGGTGCGCAGCCAACGGCCGCCGGGAAAAGTGCGATGGGGAATGCGCGCAAAAACGTCGAGCCGCGAAGCGTCGCCAGCGATCGCCTCGGCCATGAGGCGCCCCGCCAAACCGGTAATCGCCATGCCGTGTCCGGAGAATCCCTGCGCAAAATAGAGATTGCTTTCCAGCCGCCCAAAATGCGGCGCGCGATTGATCGTGATATCCACAAAGCCACCCCACGCATAGTCCACGCGCACGTCTGCGAGGCTGGGGAAAACTGCCACCATCCGGCGCCGCATGGAGGCCGCCAGATCCGGTGGGGTAATGCCGGAGTAACTCACCCGCCCGCCAAACAACAGTCGGTGGTCGGCCGAGCGCCGAAAATAATCCAGCACGAAATTGCTGTCGGTCACCGCCGCATCGCTGGGCAGCAGTGCCTGAGCACGCGCAGCACCCAGCGGTTCGCTCGCGATGATGTAGGTACCCACGGGCATGATGCGGGCGTCTAGCTCTGGTACCAGCCGTCCCAGACTCGCGTTGCCGGCAAACACCAGTTGTCGGGCGTGCACTTGCCCCAGCGCCGTGTGCACCACGGGCGTGGCCCCACGGGTGACTCGCAGGGCGAGCGAATTTTCGTAGATTCTAACCCCGGCTGCGCGGGCAGCTTGCGCCAAGCCCACGGTAAAATTGAGGGGGTGTAAATGACCCGCGCGGGGGTCAAACAAACCGGCCAGATAGCGCGGACTCGCAATGTGCGCGGCGAGCGCCGCACCTTCTAGCCATTCAAGGTTCGAGTAGCCGTAGTCCTCGGCGAGGCTAGCCTGATAGCGCGCGAGCTCGGCAACCTGCCGCGGCTTGATCGCCACGTGCAGCTGTCCGGCGCGCCAGTCGCAATCGATGGCGTAGCGTGTCACTCGCTGCTGGACCAAAGCCACGGCCTCCAGCGACATATCCCACAACTGCTGTGCGTCAGCGCGGTTGGTCAGTTGCGCCAAGGTGGCTATTTCGCAGGCATAGCCGGCAATCACCTGCCCGCCGCTGCGCCCCGACGCGCCCCAGCCGATGGTGCGACCTTCCAGCACCACGACTTCAAAGCCCCGCTCAGCGAGTTCCAGCGCACTCGACAGGCCCGTGATACCCCCGCCGATGATGCACACATCGCACCGCATCTCCCCCGCCAGAGCGGGCAGGCCCGTAAACGGGTGCGCGGACGCCGCGTAGTAGGAATCGACCGGCGAAGTAGCAGCAAGAGTAGACATAGGGAAGCTGGCGTTGGGCTGAGAGAATGATGCGCCGCCTGACACGCGGGCGGCAAGCTAGCTCGACCACTGCCGCTTAGCGTGGCTATGATGGACATCACAACCACGAGCGGCCTGATGGGCTAGTCGAGTACGCAGTGCACTCGACCAGCAGGCCCGCACAAAAACCGAGGTCTCGCATGAGCACCACCACCGATGACGCCGTCGCCCGCCGGGGCTCCTTAGAACGCTGGCTGCGCGAGCGCAACTGCACCGAGGTCGAATGCATCATTCCAGATTTTTCTGGCGTGGCGCGCGGCAAAATCATGCCGGCCAGCAAGTTTTGGCAGGAAGAACGCTTACGCCTGCCCGAGGGCGTGTTCGTGCAAACCGTGACCGGCGATTACCCGGACGAAGACACCACCGACCCCACGGAACCCGACATGTTGCTGCGCCCGGATGTGCACACCATCCGGCTGGTGCCGTGGGCGGCAGAACCCACTGCGCAGGTCATCCACGACTGCTATTACAACGATGGCCGCGAGGTAGATTTGGCGCCGCGCACGGTGCTCAAGCGGGTTTTGCAGCTCTACGATCGGCGCGGTTGGAAGCCGGTGGTGGCACCGGAATTAGAGTTTTTTCTGGTCGAGAAAAACATCGATCCGGACTTCCCGCTGAAACCCCCGATCGGTCGCTCGGGCCGCCCCGAAACGGCACGCCAAGCCTATGGCATTGACGCGGTGAACGAATTTGACCCGCTGTTTGAGGACATTTACGACTACTGCGAAGTGCAGAAGCTCGACATCGACACCCTCATTCACGAATCTGGCGCGGCGCAAATGGAAATCAATTTCCTGCACGGCGACCCGCTAGAGCTTGCCGATCAGGCGTTTTTATTCAAACGGACCTGCCGCGAAGCCGCGTACCGGCATGGCATCTACGCCACCTTTATGGCGAAACCCTTAAAGGACGAACCCGGCAGCGCCATGCACATTCACCAAAGCGTGGTGGATAAAGTCACCGGGGAGAGCATTTTTGCGGAGCCAGACGGCAAAGTTACCGACCTTTTCCTCGCCCACATCGCCGGCATGCAGAAATATATTCCGCACGCGATGGCCATTTTTGCGCCCAATGTGAATTCCTACCGGCGCATCGCTGTCGGCGGATACGCGCCCATCAATGTCCAGTGGGCCTATGACAATCGCACCGTGGGTTTGCGGGTACCGATCTCCGATCCGCAAGCTACCCGGATTGAGAATCGCGTGGCGGGGGCAGACGTCAATCCCTACTTGGCCATCGCCGCCTCGCTGGCCTGCGGCTATATGGGCATGGTGGAGGGCCTGCGCGCCACCTCACCGGTCACCGGCAGCGGCTATAACTTGGGTTATCAGCTCTCGCGCAGCTTGGAGGATTCGTTGCGCTTGCTGGAGACTTCAAAAGAGCTCAACGACATCATTGGCGATCGTTTCATCCGCTCGTACTCGGCGGTAAAGCACAAGGAATACGAAACTTTTTTCCGCGTGATTAGTTCTTGGGAGCGGGAGTTTCTCCTGTTAAACGTATGACCACGCTGCGTCACCAACACGACACCGCCGGTTGGCAAGCGCTGGACCGGCAGCATTTTTTGCACCCGTTCACCGATCACAAAACGCTGCATGAACAGGGCACACGGGTGATTACGCGCGCCGACGGCGTCTACCTCTGGGATTCCGAGGGCACGCGCTTGCTGGATGCCATGGCCGGCCTATGGTGCGTCAACGTGGGCTATGGGCGGCCCGAACTGGCGGCAGTCGCCGCCGCGCAGATGAGCGAACTCCCCTACTACAACAGCTTTTTTAAAACCGCCAACCCACCCGCCATCGCGCTCGCAGCCCTCCTTGCCGAGGTCACACCCGCGCATCTTAATCACGTGTTTTTTACCGGCTCCGGCTCCGAGTCCAACGACACCATCGTGCGTCTGGTGCGACATTATTGGGACGTGCGCGGCGAACCTCGCCGTAAAACCTTCATCAGTCGCTGGCAGGCTTATCACGGTAGCACCGTGGCCGCAGCGAGCCTGAGCGGCATGCCCGCGATGCACGCACAGGGCGATCTGCCCATCCCGGGTATCGTGCACATCGATCCACCCTACGGCTATGTGCTGGGCGGCGAGCAGTCACCGGCAGAATTTGGCCTGCGCGCGGCCGGCTGGCTAGAAGCCAAAATTCTGGAACTCGGTGCCGATAACATCGCAGCCTTCATCGGTGAACCGATTCAGGGTGCCGGTGGGGTGATCATTCCGCCCGCGACTTACTGGCCGGAAATCGAGCGTATCTGCCGCAAATACGGCATTTTGCTGGTGGCCGACGAAGTCATCTGCGGCTTTGGCCGCACCGGCAACTGGTTTGGCTGCGAGACGTTTGGCTTTACGCCGGACCTCATGGCCATGGCCAAGGGCATGTCCTCTGGGTATTTACCCATCGGCGGGGTGATGGTCGCCGACCACATCGCCGCCACGCTGTTGGAGCAGGGCGGGGAATTTTTTCACGGTTATACCTATTCAGGCCATCCCACCTGCTGCGCGGTGGCCGAACGCAATATCCGCATCATCCGCGACGAAGGTCTGGTGGAGCGCGTGCGTACCGATACCGGGCCTTATTTACAGGCGCGCTGGCGCGAACTGGCGGACCATCCGTTGGTCGGCGAAGCGCGCGGCGTTGGGTTTATTGGCGCACTGGAACTCGTGCAGGATAAAACCACCTGCCAGCGCTTCGAGCCCTACGGAGCGGCGGGCACTGCGTGCCGGGATTTTTGTTTTCAGAACGGGCTGGTGATGCGCGCGGTGTGGGACACGCTCATTATTTCACCGCCACTGGTGATGAATCGAGACGAAATCGACGAGCTCATCGCGCTGGCCCGACGCTGCCTCGACCTCACCGCCGCGGCGCTGGGCGTGCGCTGAGGCCGGCAGCGTCGCTGGCACGCCGGCCCGCGTACGGCGGCAAACTCAGTAGGATTTTGGCAACCCCAACTGCCGCTCGGCGATGTAGTTGAGGATCATCTGCGGGCTAATCGGCGCGAT
>CAIPNE010000566.1 GCA_903866355.1 uncultured Gammaproteobacteria bacterium | reverse complement strand
CCCCGTCATGTGCATGATCCCGGAGAAGGCCTGCGCCACCCAGTCGTAGCCGGTCTTGTGCGACAGCGGGCTATCGCGACCATAAGCAGAAATTGAAGCCATCAGCAGACGCGGATTAATTTTCTGCAAGTCCGGCCACGCCAACCCACGTTTTTCCATAACGCCCGGGCCAAAATTCTCCACCACCACATCCACCTGGGCCACCAATTCGCGCACGATGGCGAGGCTTTCGTCTTTGCGCAAATCCAGGCACAAGCTCTGCTTGCCGCGATTCTGTTGCACGAAATAACCGCTGCGCCCATCGATCACGAAGGGCAGTTCGCGGGACGGATCGCCGCCCGGCGCGGTTTCAATTTTGATAATCTCGGCGCCCATTTCCGCCATTAAACGGGTCACGGTGGGGCCAGCTAAATATTGCGTGAAATCGAGTACGCGAATGCCTTCGAGAATTTTCATGCGTCTCCCTGCTTGTTTTTCGTCGATTAACTCAGACCACCAGCGTGGGGCGGCGATAAAATTCCCCGTCTTTCATCACGTGGGTGATGCGCTCACGGTCACGTAACAGCGACAAATCCCGGAGCGGGTCCCCGTCAACCAACAGCAAATCGGCCCAATAGCCGGGTTTGATCCGGCCTAACAGCTCCCCGCTGTTACCCGCCCAAGCTTCGCCGCCGTAAGCGGTCGCGGCCCGCAGCGCTTCCCAGGGCTCAAAGCCGAACAAATTCACTAAATGCTCGAGGTCGCGGCAATCCTGACCAATGGGGATCCAAGCAAAGCCATAATCACCGAACGGCAGCACTTTAATCCCGGCCCGGTGCATCTTGGCCATGTTCGCGCTACCCACTTCTAATTCTCGTTTGTTGCCAATTTGGGTGGCAATTTCTTCGGTAATACCCCACGCCTGCGCTTCATAGGTGGTGTTGTAGCGCGCGGCAATCGCCGGAATCACGTAGTGACGCGCGGCGTGTTTGGCGAGCAGTTCGATGGTGGCAGCCGAGGAAAACGTGGCGTGATTAATAAACTCCACGCCATATTTGATGCACTGGCGTACGCCACTATCGGCGTGGGCGTGGGCAGCTAGGCGCTTGCCGAGATTGAGCGTGGTCTCGCAGATAGCGCGGACTTCGTCGTCCGTCATCGGATTACACTCACCACCCACCCGGCCGAAGGTGAAGCTGTCACCCGCGTTATTGAACTTCACCAGATCCACGCCTTCGCGGATGAGTTGCCGAACCGACCGCCGAAATTCCTCGGCCCCATTGCACACCAAACCAATCGAGGGCACAAAGCGGTCCAGCCGGGAGTCGTCCCCGACACCACCACTGACGGTATATTCCGGCGTGCAAGCACGGATACGCGGCCCCGGAAACTCGCCCTTGTTGACCGCATTGCGGACCACCAGTTCTAGGCGGGGTTTAGCCGAGGCCATACCGATCACCGCAGTGAAACCATAATCGAGATAGGTGCGAGCGTTGCGAATGGCCACCAGCAGGTTTTCTTCAACCGGGAGGGCCGTGATGTCGGCCAGACTGACCGCGTTGCTGTAAGTGAAATGGCAGTGTGGGTTGATAAGCCCCGGCATGAGGGTGGCGCCACCACCATCGATCACTTCCCCCGCACGTTCGCGGCCAATGGTTTGGCGCCCCCGCGCCACGGCGGTGATACGGTTACCCTCAACCAGCACTTCACCCGCTTCGAGCTTGGGCTTGGTCCCTTCAAATATTTTCACATTGGTGAACAGATAGGCGGTCATCGACGTTCCCCTTAAAAATGGCGCGCCAATGCGGCCGCCGGTTACGAAACCAGGTGGCCGCGCTTACTCGGCGTAAAAAGCTTGCATGGCAGCGACCACCGCGGCGGGTTGCTCCAGCGCCGTCCAATGTCCGCAATCCGCCAGCTCAATATGGGTAGCCCGCGGCAGTGATGCCGCCAACTCGACCACCGAGGCCGGGGGTGAAGTGGTGTCTTCGTGCCCCGCCAGCAGCAAGGTGCGGCACTGGATGAGGGTGGGATCCGCTTTGACAGCGGCGGCGAGCGCCAGACAATGCGCGGCGTAGCCAGCCGGTGACTGCCGCACGATGAGCTCGCGCACAAAGCCGGTCACCACGGGCTGCCGCGCGCGGGTGGTCGCGGCGAGGCCGCGTTCGCACACCGTATCGGCAATGCCTTCGAGGCCTTGGTTGAGGGCCGCCTCCGCGCGGGCGCGCAACGCCGGTCTAGCCGCTGCCGGCGGCTCGGCCAGAGGTCCCAACAAAACCAAATCTAACACCCGGTGCGGCGCGCGCGCGGCCAAATGCTGACAAATAACCGTCCCCATGGAATGGCCCACCACCTGCGCACAAGGAATGTCCAACGCATCGAGCAAGCCCAGCAGATCGTTCACTAGGCTATCGATGGAGACGTCCGGATTGGGCCCCGAGCGACCCGCCCCCGGCAAATCCGGCACGATCACCCGCCGGCTGCCAGCAAACGCCGCCACCACCGGGAACCAGCTGTTGGCCGTACCACCCAGACCGTGCACCAACAGCAGTGCCGCGCCGGCACCGTAGCTGTCTACCACCATCTGTTTGCCGTTGATGAGATATTGCATGTGAGTCGGCTCCGCTTAGCGCACGGTGTTACGAAGTTCACCGATACCCGCAATATCGATGCGCACCACGTCGCCCGTTTTGAGAAATTTGGGCGGCTTGAAACCAATCCCCCCGCCGGCGGGCGTACCGGTGGCAATGATGTCGCCGGGCATGAGCGTCATGCTGGCAGAAATGGTTTCGATGATCGTG
>CAIPNE010000565.1 GCA_903866355.1 uncultured Gammaproteobacteria bacterium | reverse complement strand
CTAGATTTAGTGGGCCGCCAACTTACCCAAGATTATCAACAATCCGATCTTGAAACCGCCGGACTCAAGGTTTACACCACGCTAGATGTCGCGACCCAAAGCGCAGCCGAACTCGCGGTGGCCAAGGTTCTGACCGCGATCGAAATCGAACGCCCAAAGCAACGCGGAAAATTACAGGCCGCGTTGGTCATCACGGATCCGCGTACCGCAGACATAAAGGCGTTGGTGGGCGATCGAGCCGGCATGCCGGGAGGATTTAATCGCGCGCTAGATGCGCGGCGCCAAATCGGCTCGCTGATGAAACCTTTTGTCTATCTCACTGCGCTGGCAGATTCCGCGCGGTTTAACTTGGCCACTCGGCTCAACGATGAACCGCGTACTTGGCGTGGCGCAGATGGCAAAGCTTGGTCGCCGGAGAATTACGACAAGCGTTTCCACGGGATGGTCAGTGTGGAATATGCATTGGCCCATTCGTTGAATCTGGCAACGCTGGATCTCGGGTTCAAGATTGGTCTTCCACGTCTCACCCAAACGCTAAGACGCTTGGGCGTGGAAAGCCCGCTGCCGCAGTATCCGTCTTTGTTTTTGGGCGCGATCGAAATGACGCCCTACGAACTTGCACAACTTTATCAAACCATCGCCAACGATGGTTTGCGTACGCCATTGCGTGCGATCAGGGCGGTGGTTGATGTGCATAACAATCTGCTGCAACGTAATGCCATTAAGGCGCGTCGGGTGCTGGACGAGCCGACGGCTTATCTGGTGCGTCATTTGCTCACGCGCGTCGTGGCGACCGGCACCGCACACAGTTTGGCGCTTGCGCTGCCACAGTCACTGCCGCTGGCAGGCAAGACGGGCACTTCGGATCAGTCACGCGACAGCTGGTTTGCCGGCTTTGGTGGCGATGCCTTAGGGGTTGCCTGGATTGGACGCGACGACAATCACTCCGTGGGTTTGACTGGTGCCAGTGGTGCGCTGCGCGTGTGGATTGAAACCCTGCGCGAGGTGGGGATTACGCCAGTAAATCTCGATCCGCCGCCCACCATCGAGTGGCATCGGGTCACCTCGGATGGCGCCTCGCTTGTTGGTGAAGACTGTCCCAGTGCGGTCCTTGTGCCGCTGAATATTGAACATCTGCCCAGTACCATCAACAGCTGCGAAGCCGCGCCCGACGGCGTGCTGGATAGCGGGCAAAATCTCCAGAGGTAATTGCTTTGTCGGACATGAAAATAAGTGTTTTGGTTGCAGCGTTGGTCGTTGCGTTAGGCGGTTGCGCCAGTGGGATTTCACACCCAGCGGCCATTGAGAGCCGGACTGCGGCACGGCCCGAGCCTAAAGTTAGCGCGCCTGCGCACGTTGTGCCTCCGGCGGAAGCGCCCGCCAATGAACCCCTGGTCCAAGCGCTGCCCGACAACCAAAGTCCGGCCAGCATGGCGGTCGCGTTGCCCACCCCGCCCGTGGCGGGGAGCAATCTCGACGCACCACCAGCAGGGAGTGGGAAGCACCCAACCGCAGCCGTACAACCTGCTAAGTGACGTGGTAGATCGACCTTTCTGGCGTCGCGCCATCTAGACCGCGCCCGGTTGGTTCCGGGCTGGTGGCGCTAGCGGGTGTCTGGTTTACGGGGTGGCATGGTGGGTGCGCTGCCTTTTGCGCGCCCGCCGAGTGCATAAGCGAAGGCGATAACTTCGGCTACTGCAACGTAAAGCTGCTGGGGGATTTGCTGATCAAGATCTAATTTGCTCAGTACGCTAACCAACGCATGGTCCTCGCGTAACGGCACGCCGTTGGCTTCGGCCAGCGCGATAATTCGTTCGGCCACTTCGCCGCGTCCTTTTGCGGTAACGCGCGGCGCGCCCTTGCCATCCCACTTCAGACTAACGGCTATCGGGAGGGGAGTCGGATTTACCATCTCAAGCCTGAGTATCAATTAGATGCGCAGGGCCAACCCGCAGCGGCTCGGGTGCATCGATTTGCCGCATGACACTCGGTGCGATTTCGAACCCACGAGCGGTCAGCGCGGCGTCCAGATCGCGAAGATGCGTTGCGATGAGATCGCGCAACTGCGGTGTATCGCTCCAGGCCGTGCAGGCAATCCGGTTACCGGTCAGTGCCAGACGGGCGCGCAGCGTGCCGATGCCCTCGATAGGCACCTCTACCGCGATAAGCAACGCGGTTTCTCCCGCAACGTTGCGCTGGCGGCTTTCGCTTTGGACTTCTAATGCCACGCTATCGGTGCCCTGAGGCGTGCGGACGGGGATTTCAAAATACCCAAATATCTGTTGATTTTGCGCCGCGCTGGCGGTGTTCAGCTGGTGCGTAGTAATGCGTGCGAGGCCCGCATTGATATCGTCTAGCAGTTTGGGAAGATTGGGCTGCGAGAGAGACTCGACGCGCGCTTCCGGCGTGACGTCGCCAGCGATGGCCGGCGCCGGCACCGCTAGATTTTGCGCGGATGAGAGCGCTTTGTTGGGTTGCGCCGATGCCTCGATGCCGGGTGGTGCGTTGGCCACAGTGTTCGGCAACGGGACCAACGGCGTTGCTACCGTTTTGACGGCATCTCTAGGGGCCGCCTCGTTGGAGGCCTGTTGGAGGACGCTGCTCACCGTTTCGCGCAGCGCTAGCAGCTGCCATTTCAGATCTGTCACCGGTAATCCCGGGGTGGTCCGGGAGGTCTCGGTGTTCGGCGAGGACAGTGCAACCACTTGCGCGAGTCGTGCCTCTAGCTGGGTACCCGTGGCAGCGATGCCGCGCGCCAAGCCACCAGGTTGGGTGAGTTGCGATAGTGTGGGCAGTGAAGCTGCCAATGCCTCCAGCTTTACGGTCACGG
>CAIPNE010000564.1 GCA_903866355.1 uncultured Gammaproteobacteria bacterium | reverse complement strand
GCATCGCCATGGACAACAAAGATTCGGCACTCCCAAACTCGGTGTTGGGTCAGTCCGGTTATGGGTCGGTTATTGATTATCGGGGCGTACCTGGGCTGGCGGTGTGGAGTTACATTCCGGCGTTTCGGTGGGGTTTGGTCGTCAAGCAGGATACCGCCGAGGCACTGCAACGGATCACCGACCAGCGCGACTTCACCCTGTGGTCATTGGCGGGCCTGATTGTGCCGCTGGTTTTGGCGGCCATGGTTGCCGCGCGCTCAATTTCTCGCCCTGTGGTGTTCGCGGCGACCACCGCCAGTCGGGTCGCAACGGGCGATCTCACCGCGAGCTTTAAAACGACTGGTGCGGACGAAACCGGTGTACTGCTGCGGGCAATGCGCACCATGATCGACAACCTCAGTCTTTTGCTCCGACAGGTCCAGCAAGCCAGCGAGCAACTCAGCGGCACCGCGGCCCGCATCGCGTCCACCGCTCGGGATCAAGAGTCCACGGTAATGAATTTCAGCGGATCCACGAGCGAAGTCGCGGCGGCTTCGCGGCAAATAGGAGCCACCGGACAGGAACTTTTGATCACGATGGAACAAGTCGGGACGGCGGTCGTACAAACCTCCAAGCTGGCAGATAACGGTTACCAAAGTCTGCAGGGCATGGATGACACCATGGGCCATCTCGCGCAGGCAACTGACTCCATCGCGCAGCGTCTGGCGGTCATTTCGAGCAAGGCCGGTAATATCACCGGGGTGGTTTTGACCATGACGCAGATCGCCGATCAAACCAATCTGCTGTCGCTGAATGCTGCGATTGAAGCCGAGAAAGCGGGTGAGTTTGGTCGCGGTTTCGCCGTGGTGGCCCGCGAGATACGCAGGCTAGCCGACCAAACTGCCGTGGGTACGCTGGACATCCAGCAGACTGTTTTGGACATGCAGACGTCCATTAAACAGGGCGATGCTGAAATGGAAAATTTTCGCCTCGAGGTGTTGCGCGGTGTGGCTGCCAGCGCGGATGCGGGTCAGCAGTTACGGCAGATTATCGACGCCGTGCAAGCCATCACGCCGCAGTTCGAATTAGTGAACGAGGGGATGCAGGCGCAAGCGCAAGGGGCGCGCCAGATCAGCGATGCCATGCTGCAATTAAATGACACAGCGGAATCTACGGCGGGGTCGATACAGGAGTTTCTGCTCGCCACTGATGATCTATTCAAGGCCTCGCGGGCATTGTCGGGCGCGGTGCGTCGTTTTAAAACAGAAACCTAAAGTATCCCTATTGGCGAGTGACCTGCGGCGCGGTGATGGCAGAAAACGGTGTGAAAGTATTACGGGTTGAAGGCGGTCAAGTAGGTTCGGGACCTGTGCCGGCCGCCGGTGGTCGGGGTAACTTGGCTGGCTTTATGGGACGTATGCCGCAGCGCGTACTAGCCCATGGGCCGCATTCGCCTACGATTCTGGCTGGGCAGTGGCGAAGGTCCCGCTGCCAGTGAACAAAATTCTGATACAGGTTCGCAAGCTTTGCGATGCAGCCGGATTTGATCCGGCGGTGGTCGTTGAGAATCATCTAGAGGCGGCGGTGCGGCGGCGCTTGCGCCTGACAGGACTCTCGGTGGCGGACTATCGTGATCACATACAACACGACAGCGCTGAACATGGGGAGGTTCTCGAAGAACTCTTGGTGCGCGAAAGTTGGTTTTTCCGGGATCTTGCACCTTTCGGATTGTTGGGCGAACTCGCGCAGACTCGCTGGCGCTACCGCACTGCGCCACTGCGAGTGCTGAGCGCGCCCTGCGCTGGTGGCGAAGAACCCTACTCCATCGCGATGGCGCTTATGAGCGGTGGATTGCCTCTGGCGACTCTCCATATCGATGCTTTTGATCTGAGTCGACGCGCGCTCGCGCAGGCCGCCGCCGGCGAGTACGGCGCACGGGCGGTGCGTTTGATTCCACCGGCGCTGCTTTCGGGCTGGTTGGAGGCGGCCTCTGAAGGGCAATTCAGGGTGCAGCAAGCGCTGCGTAACGCGGTGCGTTTTCACCAGGGCAATTTGCTGGAACTGTCAGGGCATTTCGGCCCGGAAAAATATGATGTGGTCTTCAGCCGCAATGCGCTCATTTATTTGAATGCCCAAGCGCGTGCGCGGGTACTGGATCACTTGGTGGGTCTACTCAAGCCAGATGGTCTGCTGTTTTTGGGGCACGCGGAGACTGGGTTACTGCGCGGACGCTCTTTTGCGGCGTGTGATTATCCCGGTGCCTTTGTGTTTCAGCGGCCGTCGCCGAGCGGCCCAACGCCTCGCGCAACGCCTGTCCCACGTGCCCGCAGTGTTGTGCTTGTACCGCGACCGTCCACCCAGAACCCCGTGACGGTCGCGTTGCCACCGTCGGTGAAGCCGGTTGATGACTTCGCGTCGGTGCTTGCGCAAGCCCGAGCACTGGCTGACCGGGGTGTGTACGCCGCCGCGGCGGACCTGCTCACCACACTGTTGGTGCAGCAGCCAGGCCGGGTTGATGTTCAGCATTTAATGGGTTTGGTGCGGGGCGGGCAAGGCAACACCCTGGAAGCTCGCCGCTGTTTTGAACGCGCGCTGTATCTGGATCCCCGGCATCGACCTAGCTTGGAGCACCTCGCGTTGTTGCTCGCGGCAAGCGGTGAGGACGCTGAGAAAGTGCGCCTGCTACAGCGTCGTGCGGAACGCAGCGACATGCCGCAGTGACGGGCGACAACGGTGTTCGTGCTGGCAAGATAGAAGCAGATTCGGGCGCGTCGGCCTGCCATCGACAGCAATCGCCCACGGTCGCCGCGGTGCGGGGCAACGGTTT
>CAIPNE010000563.1 GCA_903866355.1 uncultured Gammaproteobacteria bacterium | reverse complement strand
GCCAGCAGTTGCAGATTATCCGCGCGAGCAAGGTTGGCAATGTGCGGCTGATAGATGAGGCCCTACCCCCGCAAATGGCTACCAAGCCCAAGCGGAAGATGATTGTGATTATCGCCGCTATGCTCGGCGCCGGCCTAGGGCTGACTCTGGCGCTGCTGAATATAGCGCTGCGCGGGGGCATTGAGCATGCGGACGACATTGAGCGACTGCTGGGGCTGACCGTATACGCCAGCGTGCCGCTGAGCCAGGAGCAGCAGAAGATAGCCCCGTTGCTGAAGGGCAACGCCGGCCGGCAACTAGTGTTGGCAAGCCAGAAGGAAAACGACCCGGCCATTGAAAGTTTGCGCAGCCTGCGCACTGCCCTGCAATTCGCGACTCTGGACGCGCGGAACAATATCATGATGATCTCCGGCCCCACGCCGGGCTTGGGGAAGAGTTTTGTGGCGGCTAACTTTTCCGCCGTGATGGCGGCCAGCGGGAAGCGTGTGCTTCTTATAGATGGCGACATCCGCAAGGGTTATCTCAACCACTATTTCGGCATGGAACGGCAAAGCGGGCTGTCGGATGTTATCGCCGGCACTATGGAGCCTAACGCTGCCATAAGGCACGAAGTGCTGCCGGGGCTGGATTTCCTGCCGACTGGCGAAATGCCCCTGAACCCAAGCGAGATGTTGTTGCATCCGCGCATGCGGCAGGTACTGGACGACCTAGCGTTGGAGTACGATCAGGTAATTATCGACAGCCCACCGGTTCTAGTGGTTAGCGACGCGACAGTGCTAGGCACCTATGTGGGCAGCGTATTTCTGGTAGCCCGGGAAGGGCTGACAACCATCGGTGAACTGGATGATTCCACGCGGCGATTCCAGCAAAGTGGCGCCAATGTGAAAGGTGTGGTGTTCAATGGCGTGCGTCCACGTTTGAGTAACTATTACGGATATGGAAATCGGTATGGATATCGATATGGAGCTGGATATGGTTATTCCCGGTATCGGTACGAAGCCTATACGCGGGATTGAATTGCTCGACGTGGTCGCATCTTGCAAATTTTCAGGATATTAGATTGTTGCTAGTTACAGGCGCCGCCGGTTTCATTGGCAGCAACTTCGTTCTGGACGCGCTGGCGGCGGACGTTGGCTCCATCGTTTCGCTGGACGCGCTCACCTATGCGGGCAACCGCGAGAACCTCGCTTCAGTAGAAGGCGACAGCCGCCACACGTTCGTACACGGGGACATTGGCGACCAAGCACTTTTGGACCGCGTGCTAGCCGAGCATAGGCCTTCCGCCGTCGTGAACTTCGCGGCCGAGTCCCATGTGGACCGCTCCATTCACGGGCCCGGCGAGTTCATCCAGACGAACGTCGTCGGCACGTTCCGTTTGTTGGAGGCGGTCCGCGGCTACTGGGCGGCGCTACCCGAGCCCGAGAAGTCCGCGTTCCGCTTTCTGCATGTGTCCACGGATGAAGTCTACGGTTCGCTTTCGGCAACGGACGCGCCGTTCACGGAGACGAACCGCTACGAGCCCAACAGCCCTTACAGCGCCAGCAAGGCGGCGAGCGACCATTTGGTGCGCGCCTGGCACCACACCTATGGCTTGCCGGTGCTGACGACCAACTGCAGCAACAACTACGGGCCGTTCCATTTCCCGGAAAAGCTTATCCCGCTGATGATCGTGAACGCCTTGGCCGGCAAACCGCTGCCTGTTTATGGCGATGGCATGCAGGTGCGGGACTGGCTCTATGTAAAGGACCACTGCGCCGCCATCCGCCGCGTGCTGGAAGCCGGGCGCGTAGGGGAGACCTACAACGTTGGCGGCTGGAACGAGAAGCCGAACCTCGAAATTGTCCATACGGTCTGCGCCTTGCTCGATGAGCTTCGTCCGCGTGCGGACGGGCAGAGCTACAAGGTGCAGATAACCCATGTGAAGGACCGTCCGGGCCACGACCGCCGCTACGCGATTGATGCCCGAAAGATAGAGCAGGAACTGGGTTGGCGCCCGGCCGAGACCTTCGAGACGGGCATCCGCAAG
>CAIPNE010000562.1 GCA_903866355.1 uncultured Gammaproteobacteria bacterium | reverse complement strand
GGCAAAACCTCACTCCTGCGCACGCTGCTGCGCGACCGGCACATTGGTGCCGTGTCCAGTCGACCGGGCACGACCCGGCAGGTCGCGGCGGTGCACGTCGATCTTGGCGAGGGCTGTGCGCTAGAACTGGTGGATACGCCGGGTCTGGAAGATTCCATGGGCCTATTAGATGCCTTGCACGCTGGGGATTTTGACCCGCGTGAGCCGGGGCTAGAGCGCCTATCACGTTGGTTGGCGACACCTGCGGCCGAGGCGGAGTTTGCGCAGGAAGCCAAGGCGCTGCGGCAATTGCTGGCGGCTGACCTTGCCCTTTTTGTGATCGATGTCCGGGAGCCGGTCATCGGTAAATACGAGGACGAATTCACGTTGCTGGCCACTGCCGGCAAACCGTGTTTGGTCGTGCTCAACTTCACCGCCACCCCCACCGGCCAGCCTGAGGTTTGGCGTGCGGCACTCCAGCGCGCTGGCCTGTTTAACGTGACAAGCTTTGACACCGTGGTCTTTGATGCGGCCGACGAGGCCCGCTTGCTGCAACAGGTGGCGCTGTTAGCGCCCGCCGCCGCACCCCACTGCGCGCGCTTGACGCAATTGCGCAACGCCGAACGTACGCAGCAGCGTGCCGTGGCGGCGCGCCTCATTGCCGAGATGCTCGTGGACTGCGCGGCTTGGCGTGTGCCACTAGACGCCACCGGCGAGGGCGCGCTAGCCACGAAAATTTTGGCTCGCGAGCAACGCCTCGTGGCGGATCTCCTCGGACTGTTTCGTTTTGGCGAGGCCGACTATCTCGAGCACCCCTTGCCAGTGGTGGGTGCCTTGTGGCGCTTCGATCCTTTCGACCTCGTGACCCTGAAGGAACTGGGTTTGGGACTGGGGTTGGCGGCGGCCAAAGGTGCCGCGTTCGGGGTGGTCGTGGATCTTGCCACGCTGGGCCACACGCTGGGCTTGGGCGCTTTGCTGGGTGGCGTGCTGGGCGCAGGTGTGGATGCCGTGGCGCGTTTCAATGGGCAGTGGCGCGACACTTGGGCCGGGCGGCGCTACACCCAC
The DNA here is from genome assembly GCA_903866355.1 of uncultured Gammaproteobacteria bacterium. GTDB lineage: Bacteria > Pseudomonadota > Gammaproteobacteria. The sequence continues at coordinate 829 of CAIPNE010000562.1, read as the reverse complement.
TTAGCCCCAGCAGTAGCGCTATTTTTGGCCCGCAGAGCCTGTGTGTTGGCGCGCGATTTGGCGCGCCGAGGGCATGCCGCCGTGAGCCCATTGGCGGCACACACCGCACTGGCGCAGGCGCTGTCCGGCGAGCAAGAAATTCTCGCGGCCCTCGCGGAATGCGCGCGGCATCCCCACTGGTCCACGCTTGGCGGGCCGCCAAAGCGTGACGACCCACGTCGCCGCGCAACGCTGCAGGCGCTGGAAACCGCGCTAGTCATCGCGCTGCAAGACTTGGCACCCGCAAGCAGCTAAGAGAATTCATTGTCGTGCGGAAGGTCGTGCCGAACGTTAGGCCCGTGTGCCGCGCACGCGGCATCAATGTCCAACACGCACGACCTCGTGCCCCGTGATTCACCCGGCGGGCAGACTAGCCTGCCTGTTCCCGCCGGCCTTAAACAAAACGCTGCTGAGGTCTGGTTGTTTCCGGCTTAAGTGCGTGCGGCGAGCGGTGGGGGTGAGTATTGATATAACCAAGTTTCACTCAGCGTCTGACCACCCAGCACTATTTGTGCGCGCAAATCGATGGGCGTTAGGGCGTCGTCCGGCTGCAGATCAAAAATAGCGCGGAAGCCATTGACGGCATCTAGCGGTCGTACGGACGGGATTTTAATCTCGCCCCGCGAGGCCTTGACCCGCAGTTCAATGGGCGCGTTGCGGGCCAATAGCGGCAGTTGGCCACCCACAAAATCCAGCACGAAACGCCATGAGAAGTGCGTACGATTCTGACCCACCACCCCACCGATACCCGTGCGGGTAGCCGCCACCCAAGCAAGTTTAGGCAATAACG
>CAIPNE010000561.1 GCA_903866355.1 uncultured Gammaproteobacteria bacterium | reverse complement strand
CGACCCGGGTGCCATCCTCGAGGAGGCCATGCGCTCGTTGTTCGATGGCGTGGCGGAAGACGACGTCTCCAAAGCGTTGGTCATGAGCGCCCGCACGTTCATCGAACGGGAGCCGAACTATAGCTACGTAGGCGCGCGCCTCCTGCTTGACGCCTTCCGGCAGGAAGCCCTGTCGTTCACCGGTAGCCACGCGGCGGTCGCCACGCAGCGCGAGATGGGCGAACGCTATCCCTACTACTTCGAGTCCTACATCAAGCGCGCCATCGATTTAGAACTGATGGATCCACGCCTAGGCAACTTCGATCTCAAACGACTGGGCAGCGCCATCGATGCGAGCCGGGATTTCAAATTTAATTACTTGGGCCTTCAGACCCTTTACGACCGCTATTTTCTACAGCACCAAGGGACCCGCTTTGAGCTCCCGCAAGCGTTCTTTATGCGCGTTGCGATGGGCTTAGCGATCAACGAAATCGAACCTGAGCCTTGGGCGATCAAATTCTATAACTTGCTCTCCACGTTTGACTTCATGAGCAGCACGCCCACGTTGTTCAATTCTGGCACCCTGCGGCCGCAGCTTTCCTCGTGCTACCTCACCACCGTGCCCGACGATCTCGACGGCATCTTCGGTGCAGTGCGCGACAACGCTTTGCTGTCCAAATTTGCTGGCGGCCTGGGCAACGATTGGACCCAAGTGCGCAGCATGGGCGCGCATATTAAAGGCACCAACGGCAAATCGCAGGGCGTCGTGCCGTTTCTCAAAGTAGCCAACGACACTGCCGTCGCCGTGAACCAGGGTGGCAAACGTAAGGGTGCCGTGTGTGCCTACCTTGAAACCTGGCACATGGATATTGAGGAGTTTATCGAGCTACGCAAAAATACCGGCGACGACCGCCGCCGCACCCACGACATGAACACCGCCAACTGGGTCCCAGACTTGTTCATGAAGCGAGTTTGCGAAGACAGCGAATGGACTCTGTTCTCACCCGATGAAGCACCCGATCTCCACGACGCCTACGGCGAAGAATTCACGCGCCGTTATGTCCACCACGAAGCCCGCGCGGCGCGTGGTGAAGTGCGTAATTTCAAGACCCTCCGCGCCCTAGATCTCTGGCGCAAAATGCTGGGCATGCTCTACGAAACTGGGCATCCGTGGATCACGTTTAAAGACCCTTGCAATGTCCGCTCGCCGCAGCAACACGTTGGGGTAGTGCACAGTTCTAACCTGTGCACAGAAATTACCCTCAACACCTCGGCCGGCCACGAGATCGCCGTATGTAACTTGGGCTCGGTGAATCTGGTTCAGCACATGGGCGCAGAGGGCTTGGATGTCGCCAAGCTAGAAAGCACGATCACCACCGCGATGCGCATGCTCGACAACGTCATCGATTACAACTTCTACAGCGTCCCGACTGCGCGCGCATCCAACCTGCGTCACCGCCCGGTGGGTTTGGGCATCATGGGGTTCAACGACTGTTTGTATCAGCAGCGCCTTGCCTATAGCTCGCCGGAAGCCGTGGCTTTCGCCGACACCTCAATGGAAGCGGTGAGCTATTTTGCGATCAAGGCCTCCACCAATTTGGCGGCCGAGCGCGGCGCCTATCCGAGCTTTGAAGGCTCGTTGTGGAGCCGCGGCATCCTGCCCATCGACTCCCTAGACCTGCTAGAGAAAAGCCGCGGCGGCTACTTTGACGTCGACCGCAGCAGCACGCTCAACTGGGACGCGCTCCGTGATCGCGTGGTGGCAGTGGGCATGCGCAATTCAAATTGCTTGGCCATTGCGCCAACCGCCACTATTTCTAACATTTGCGGCGTGAGTCAGTCGATCGAACCGACCTACCAAAATCTGTATGTGAAATCGAACCTGTCGGGCGAATTCACGGTGGTCAACATGTATTTGGTGGATGACCTCAAAGCCCGCGGCCTGTGGGATGAAGTGATGGTTAACGATCTCAAGTACTACGACGGTAGCGTGGCGCAGATCGATCGCATTCCGCGTGATCTCAAAGCGCTGTACGCCACTTCTTTTGAAGTCGACCCGCGCTGGTTGGTCGAAGCAGGTTCGCGGCGGCAAAAATGGCTCGATCAGGCGCAGTCGCTGAATCTCTATTTGGCTGAGCCTAATGGGGCAAAGCTCGACAATCTCTACAAACTCGCCTGGGTAAAGGGTCTCAAAACCACTTATTACCTGCGCACCATGGGCGCCACGCATGTGGAAAAAAGCACCCTGAAAGATGACAAGCTGAATGCGGTTTATCAGCTCGCCAATCCCGCGGGCGGGGAGCCGGTAGCCAAGGCGTGCTTGATCACCGATCCCGACTGTGAAGCCTGCCAGTAACGGTGGTGATCCCTTTCAATTTCAAGAGGAAGATTCGATGCTGATATGGGACGATCCGATAGGCAAGATGCAGGAACGCCAGATGCGCATACCGGCATCCGGCCTGCTCGCCACAGAAATTTTGGAGACGGTGGAAAATGCCGAAGAAAACCCGCACCTGAGTGCTACCGTAGCGCCCGTCCACCACCCCAGTGCGCCGCTTGAGGTAGCAGAATCTACCCCGGTGCGCGCGGCAGGACTGGAAAAGGTTGAATTTGGCGCCCGCCGACTCGCTGTCGATGACAAGCAGATGATCAACTGCCGCGCCGACCTCAATCAATTAGTGCCCTTTAAGTACAAATGGGCGTGGCAAAAATATTTGAACGCCTGCGCCAATCACTGGATGCCGCAGGAAATCAACATGAACGCTGACGTGGCGTTGTGGAAAAGTCGGGATGGTCTTACCGAAGACGAGCGCCTGATCATCAAGCGCAACCTCGGCTTTTTTTCGACCGCCGATTCTCTAGTGGCCAATAATTTAGTGCTCGCGGTTTATCGCCACATCACCAACCCTGAGTGTCG
>CAIPNE010000560.1 GCA_903866355.1 uncultured Gammaproteobacteria bacterium | reverse complement strand
GGGCTGCTGGTTCGGGAAACGGCCAGGGTGGTGACCTGACCCTTACGGGCAATTCAGTGGCGGCGTGCGGCGCCGGCACGTGCAGGCCTTCATTGCACTGTGGGGAGCGAAGCCGCCATCAGGGACTGGGCATCAGCGTCGGTTGGTGGGACGCTCAACCACACTCTGCGTCATCTTCACGCCGTGGCCGGCGCGCTGACATTTCCCAAAATTCTCGCCGGCCAGATGGCGTGCGGTGGCAGTCACGAAGGCTGCCCGCCGACAAGGATGCCGGGCGCCTCCAACGACTTCACAACCCCGCTGCTACCGCCGCGCTTGCGGCCCTGGTCTAGCCAAGATGCGCTCAACCGCAAGCCTCCCGTGTTAATGGCCTACGGGACTGCTGAGGCGTTCCATGGGATTGGGCAAGGCCGGCCCAGATTGCGCCCATGCGCGGCTGAGCAGCGTTGCCACTGGGGTGCCTGCGCGCAGTGCGTCCACCATGCGCTGGGGATCGAAGGCCGGGCCCACCGGATCGGCCGCAAATTCTGCGCCTAGCATGTAGTCCGTGGCGGCCTGCGCGTGGGCAAAATTATCGATCTGCAGTTCCACCAAATTACCGTCGGGGTCCCGGTAATACAGGGAGGTGGTAAGCCCGTGTTGGATTGGGGTGAGGGGTTCAATGCCCACGGATTTCAGCTCGGTGTAGTGGTCGAGTAAATCGTTGAGCGTCGGGAATGTGTAGGCGCTGTGATGCATGCCGATGGTGAACGGCGTGCGAGCCTGCAATGGCGCCCGCGGTGGCGACACCAACGCTAGGCGGTGATGTTCTTCATCAAAAGTGAGAAAACACAACACGCCGTTTTCATAGACCACGTGCGCGCCGAGTACTCGGACGTACCAGTCACGCAGGGTCGGTAGGTTGGCGGTCATGAGCACGATGTGGGCAAGCTTGGGTCTGGCAGGCATGTGGATTCCCCTTCGTTTAAAACCATTTGTCCGCGGTTTTTTTTAGCATAGAACCCGACCCGGCAACTATCAAGGCGCCATGCGCACCGCGCCCGGCGGCGACCAGCGCCCACTGGGTAGTGGTTGCACGGTCGGCCACACGCCCGGTGCTAAAGATGCGCGTGGACTGATTTAGCTGGGTTTAGTCTGGAAAAAATTGATTGCCGGGCCGGGGTAGCCCCAGATTTTCGCGCAGCGTGCGACCTTCATACTCGCGTCTAAAAATTCCACGGCGTTGGAGCTCGGGCACTACTTGGTCCACAAAGTCATCGAGTCCGCCGGGGAGATAGGGAAACATAATGTTGAAGCCATCGCAGGCATTGCTGTCCAACCACTGCGCCATTTCATCGGCGATGCTGGTGGGCGTACCGATCATTTCCATGATCCCAAAACTACCCCCGACGTAATGGGCCAATTCGCGCACGTTCATGCCTTCCTCATGGGCCATTGCCACCAGTTTGTCGCGACTACTTTTGCTGGCATTGCTGGCCGGAATTTCTGGCAGCGGCTGGTCTAAAGCAAAACCGCTGACATCGCAGCCCAATAGCACCGACAACGTGGCAAGGCCACTGGCCGGGTGCACCAGGCTGTCCAAATGGCGCTTCTTGGCTTTGGCCGCGGCCACGCTGTCGGCGACCACCACAAAGACGCCGGGTAACACTTTTAGATGATCCGGATCACGGCCATAGGCACGCATCCGCCCTTTCACATCCGCATAAAATTCCTGCGCGCTAGCCAAGGTGTTATTGGCAGAAAAAATAGCCTCGGCAGTTTCTGCCGCAATTTGGCGGCCTGCATCCGAGGATCCGGCTTGGACGATCACCGGCCACCCCTGCGGCGGCCGCGCCACATTGAGTGGACCGCGCACCGAGAATTCTGGGCCGGCGTGGTTAAGCACGTGCAATCGATCGGGATCAAAAAATATGCCCTGCTCTACATCGCGCACAAAGGCGTCATCGGCCCAACTGTCCCAGAGGCCGGTTACCACGGTATAGAACTCGCGCGCACGGGCGTAGCGCGCGGCGTGTTCGGGATGCGCCGTGAGCCCAAAATTAAGCGCCTCGTAGGGATTGACCGAGGTCACTAAATTCCAGCCTGCGCGCCCGCCACTGAGGTGGTCCAGCGAGGCAAATTTACGCGCCACGTGGTAGGGATCGTTGTAGGTAGTAGAGGCCGTGGCAATCAGCCCCAAGCGTTCGGTGACCACCGCCAACGCCGGTAACAGTGTGAGCGGATCAAACGAGGTCACGGTGGCGCTGCGTTGCAGAGCGGCCATGGGCATGTTGAGCACAGCGAGGTGGTCGGCCATGAAAAATGCATCAAAGCGGCCGCGTTCGAGCGTCTGTGCGAAGCGTTTTAAATGTTCGAAATTGAAATTGGCATCCGTAAAGGCGCCCGGATAACGCCAGCCCGCGCTATGGATGCTCACCGGGCGCATGAAGGCCCCTAGGCGTAATTGTTTTCTCTCACTCATGCGAATTCCCTTGGCGCAGAGTGCGCCCAACGCGGGTGAAGGTGGGTTAAGTCCCGTATCAAAACAGAGTGCGGCACCCGCTGTCACCTCCTCGGGCTAAGCCCTCGAGACCGCACCGGGCGTTGCCGGCTGGCGCGCAGCGCGCTCATCGCACGACCATTGTCAAAGCGCTCGCCAAGTCCTCGACTACGCGGGGC
>CAIPNE010000559.1 GCA_903866355.1 uncultured Gammaproteobacteria bacterium | reverse complement strand
GAGGTAGAGTTCCAGATCGTCAGCATCCAAGCCAGCCGGATTGATCCGGAACACGCCCATGCGCTTGAACATGAACGCCACGCTACCGCTGATGCCAATATTGCCGCCAAATTTATTGAACGCCGCCCGCACGCTGGCGACGGTGCGCACCGGGTTGTCCGTGGCAGTTTCGATCAAGACCGCGACCCCATGAGGCGCGTAGCCTTCATAAACGACGACCTCATAATCGGTTGCATCTTTACCGGAGGCGCGTTTGATGGCGGTTTCAATTTTGTCTTTGGGCATGTTGACCGCGCGTCCGTTCTGGATCACGCGGCGCAACGTCGGATTATTCGCGGGGTCGGGGCCACCCTGACGGACTGCGATCGTAATATCTTTGCCCACCCGGCTGAACTGTTTGGCCATGCGGTCCCAGCGGGCGAACATGGTGTGCTTACGCGTTTCGAACATGCGTCCCATTGTGTATGAGTCCCGTGAGTTAGCGGTCTTTGGACGGGCCGGCGTGAGTTGACCCGTGTCTGCAGCGCGATCGGCGTAGGTGTGCCGGCCAGCGCTGCGTTAGCCCTGCATGATTGCCGCTTCGGGCGCGCTAGACAAGACTGTTATCAGCGCCCAAGCGGGTTTGTTCGGGTGGGTTTTGTCGATTGTTAGGTCGCCACGCCCTACATCGGTTATCACCTGTTTGGGCGGAGTTTCTACCCCCGGCATGTTTTATAGTCTGTACACAGACTGGTGCGGCGGCTTGCCCGCTCACTCCCTCCCATTCGCGCGGGCGTTATCGCCGCCACCCAAGGAGTACTTATGGACGATTTAATGCGTTACAGCGCGGTGGAACAAGCACGGCTTATTCGTGAGGGGGCCGTGTCCGCCAGCGAAATGCTGGAGGCTTCTTTGGCGGCGATCGAGCGGCTCAACCCGCAAGTGAATGCAGTCATTTTGCCGCTGGCCGAACGCGCCCGTGCCAGCTTAAGCGACTTGCCCGCCGGGGCGCCTTTTGCGGGTGTACCGTTGCTGCTCAAAGACATGCTTGCCGAATATGGCGGGACGCGCATGACCGAAGGGTCGCGTTTCTTACAGCATTATATTTCCCCGCGCGACAGCGAACTGGTGGCGCGTTATCGCCGGGCGGGTTTTGTGATCGTGGGCAAGACCAATACCCCGGAGTTTGCCTCCAAGCCCACCACCGAGCCGGAACTGTTCGGCAAAACCGGCAATCCGTGGAACCCACTGTATTCCTGCGGCGGATCGTCGGGCGGTTCGGCCTCGGCGGTGGCGGCCGGCATGACGGCTGCGGCCCACGCCAACGATGGCGGTGGGTCCATTCGTCTGCCCGCCGCCTGGTGCGGCTTGGTGGGTTTGAAACCCACTCGCGGCCGCAACCCATTGGGGCCTGACTATGGCGACATGGGTGCAGGGCTTATCTGCGAACACGTTGTCACCCACACGGTGTTAGACAGCGCAGCGATTTTGGACTGTACCGCGGGTGCGGATCCGGGTGCGCCCTACTGCGTGGCACCACCACCGCGCCCGTTCGCCCAAGAGGTGGGTGTCGCGCCCGGCCGTTTGCGCATCGCCTTAAGCCTGTCTCCCCTGACCGGTACGCCGGTACACCCGGAGTGCCAGCGCGCAGCGCAAGCCGTGGCGCGCCGTTTGGAAGCCTTAGGCCATCACGTGGAAGAGGCCACGCCGCAGGTATCGGCTGAGCAGTTCAATGATTTCTTCACGACCATTTGGTTGGCGATGGTGGCCTGGGCCATCCGCGATTGGGCACGGCGTATTGGTCGTGAACCCAAGCGCGAGGATTTTGAAGCCCACACTTGGAAAATGTTTTCTTTCGACGCGGAACGCCGGCCGTCCGACCTCTTCCTCGCCATCCAAGACATGCAGCGCATGGCGCGTGAAATTGCGCCGTTTTTTACGCGTTACGACGTGTGGCTTACGCCGACCACAACCCAGCCGCCCCAACCGCTGGGGTGGTTTGATTTTGATCCCCAGCACCCCAGGCAGGCTACCGAACGCATGAGCGATCTGCCGCGCTTCACGGCGGTGGCCAATATTACGGGACAGCCCGCGATTAGCTTGCCGCTGCACTGGACCCCCGAGGGTCTGCCGGTCGGGGTGCAGCTGATGGGGCGGTACGCTGATGAAGCCACGTTGTTTCGGCTGGCCGCGCAGTTGGAAGCGGACGCACCGTGGCGGGCGCGGCGTCCGCTGGTGCGTTAAGCGGCTACCGCCGCCCATCCAGCCGCCGGGGGCCATGGGCTGCGGTCGCTCGGCGGCCAGTCCCAAAAATAGAGACGCCGCCCAGCGTGGGCGGCTGCTCTGCCGAGCGTTTTTGATGGCGATTTTCCCGTCCAGCCCGCCAAAGACCGAGATAGCTCGCCGCGCGCTGGATGCGCCGCCACACATTGGCTAATCACCGCCGAATTAATGCGCTGCCAAGCACGCCAGCGCGCAGCAATTACCCTCTCAATACTGGCGCGTCCATGGGGGTGCAACGGCCTGTGAAATCCGGCGCATCGAGGTGCCCACGGCATCGATTTGACGCCAAGCCAAACGGGCTGAGACGCGATTGCTGCCGGCACTCGGCTGGTTTTTGATTCCGACACCAGTGCGTCAGAGCCGGCACGCGCGTCGCGTCGTTCGCCATTCCGTGATGAATCACTCGGTCATATTCAACCGGGTGGAGGCGGTGAAAAATCGCTAGCCCAGCCCAACGCGCGCAGCGTATTACAGGGCGCCACAGTAGCACTGGGATAACCCGCGCGGTTTCCTCCAAATGAGGACTGGCGGCTACCCCAGTGCGTGATAGCCTTGGGCACATCAGCAAAGGTACGCGGGGCGTTACTTAGGGGCGTTACTTAGGGGCGTTACTTAACAAATAATACTGGCAACGCACGGGCGCGAGCACGCCTGCGGTAATCAGGAAAGGAGGCTCGGATGGGGTGGCGAATAGGGGTAGATACCGGTGGTACTTTCACCGACGTGGTCGCGGTGAACGAGGCGACCGGACAACGCTTCGCGCGCAAGACGTCTTCCACGCCGGACGATCCTTCCCGGGCTTTCACTAACGGCATCCGCGAACTGCTCAGCGAGATCGGCGTGCCCGTGAGCGAGGTTCATTTCATTAGCCACGGCACGACTGTG
>CAIPNE010000558.1 GCA_903866355.1 uncultured Gammaproteobacteria bacterium | reverse complement strand
CGGGAAAACCAGAACCCGTAGCCGGTAATCCGCCTAGAGTGGTCTGCAGGCAGACCACTCTCTTTGACCGTAGATTGTTTGAGCACAGATAGGTGATCAGTGACCAGCCTGCGCGCTAACAAGTTCGGCATTACAGCCGTTGTTGGCCAAAAATCCCCCTAAAAACTGCCGTCAGACCCTGCGCTGAAGCCGCTAGGCGTCCCCGCACCAAGCGTGGGTTGATACCACATCGAGCACCAGCCGACGGTGTTTGCCCGTAATCGTGGTGTGCACCACGGCGGTCTGTCGACCCCGATGGACAATGCGTGACACCGCGCGCAGCACCCGCCCCTCGCCCGGACTTACAAAACACGCAGACAGCCCAGACACCCGCCAGCGCGCCGGCAGGGCCGCGTTCGCAGTGGTGATCGCAAGCCCAACTTGTAGCCCCCCCTGCATATGACCAACGCGGTTGCCAAGGTGGGGGCCATTCGCAACACGACAGGTAGCGCCACTTAAGGTTGGCTCCGGATTGTGCTGCAACAAACACTCCATGAAACTGAGTGCGGGGCCAGCATCCGCAATGGCGGCATCGATGCGCGCCAGCAATCCGACTTCTTCACGGGTTAGCGCGGTCAGGGGCAACGGATGGCTACGCGCATGATCGGCATTGGCCACGGCGTGCATGGTCACCCCGGGTGGGGGCGCGAGCACCATGAAAGCACCGGTCGCAAAGAGTACTGGCTGGCCACCCGCCTGCACGGTGGCGCGGGCTAGACCTTGTTGCCCATGCACGCCCTGCAAAAAACCTTCAAAGACACCTACGCCTTCAAGCGGCCCTATGCAAGGCGCGCCCGTCAATTGCAACTGAAGACTGACCGTCGCCAGTCGCTGCGAGGGGTTGAGATTTGCTCGCACCACGCTAGCCAGTGCCACATCGGCGATAAGACTGACCACGCTGAGAGGGTACTGGCCATCCGCGCCTTCGCAATGCGGCCCGGCGTCGAGCACCACACGGCTGCGCGACGCGAGAATCTCCGCGAACTGCACGCCCAGAAAATTACCGATGAAATGAAAACCCGGCGTGCGATTAAGGGCCAGTGCGGTCAGCGCGCGGCGACGAATATCGGTCATAAAAGGGCCTCGCACGAAATGACTGGGAGCCCGGATTATAGGAACACCACGCAGATCGAGCGAGCAGTCACGAGCCGGCGGCGGGAAACCTCACACACTGCTGCGCGTCACTCGCGGGCACGGGGGACTTCTTACCGCGGTGATGGACCCAAGAGCCACAGCCGTGCCCAAAACGGAGCATTGTTAACCCCGGGATCCGAGGCTCATGGCTGCGACACTTTAAGGCATAGGGCCTGCCGGTGTTTTTTTCTTGGGGTCAGATCTTGCGGGTGGACTGACCGGCCTCGTCCTTGCGGTGGCGCCAGCAGCAGCCGACGCCCAAACCAAGCCATCGCCCTCGCCTACCGCCCAACAGCAGGCGCCAGCAGGCAGTGGCAGGAATCGTGGCGGGCCATCGCCAGAGCTAGCGTGGGAAACTGCCAACGCCTTGGGAGCAAGGT
>CAIPNE010000557.1 GCA_903866355.1 uncultured Gammaproteobacteria bacterium | reverse complement strand
GTGCAGCGCTGGTGTTCTTGCCAGTCGAAGTTGCGCACATCGCGGACAATCAATTCGTCGTCAACAATCTGCGCGGTGGCTTGCCGCGCGTTTTCGACCACCCAATCGAGACGGGCGGAAGCCCGGATGGAGTGCCACCAGAACGTCCACAGCGCGATGGCGGTGGCAAAGGTGCCAGTCACGGCCCACGGCCAGTGGGGTAGCAGGACCGTGGCCAGCACCGTGAAGACCACCCATGTCAGCGTCCACGGGAAAGCGCGCGCTGCTTTGCTGAAATAGGAATACGCCGCCGCGGCATGCAGCAGACCCAGCAGGGCAAGTGCTAGCTGAAACCAAACCCAGGTCATCCGTGTGGCACTCCGCTTGAGGTCTTGTGCCGTGGTACGGGCAGGCAGCAGACGGGCATTTGACGGCAGTCTACGCGCTTGCGCTCACCCGATCTGCCGCCCCATCCCCACGGCAGTCGGCAGGTTTCGGCACCGGGGAACTGAGCCTGTTTTTCTGCAGGAGGCGGCACCCGCAGGTCGCTTATCAGGCACTGCCACGAGGAGTACGCTCGCATAGTGCCAGGTGAGTCCCGGCCTGCATGATCGTGAACCGCAATTTTAGGAGAGCCCAATGTCAGTCATGATGAAAGCCGCCATTTTTGTTGAACCCGGTCGCATTGAGATTGCCGACAAACGCATACCCGAGGTCGGGCCGAACGATGCGCTGATTCGCGTCACTACTACCACCATCTGCGGCACCGACGTGCACATTCTCAAAGGTGAATATCCAGTGGCCAAGGGGCTCACGGTAGGCCACGAGCCGGTAGGTGTGATTCACCAATTGGGCAGCGCGGTGGTGGGTTATACGGAAGGTCAGCGGGTGATTACCGGCGCAATTTGCCCGAGCTTCACTTCCTACGCCTGTCAGGATGGCGCGCCTTCGCAGGATGGCAGCTATCTTATTGCCGCCGGAATGTGTGGCAACCATGGTTACCGTGCGACGGCCGGTTGGCGTTTTGGCAACTTGATCGATGGCGCGCAGGCCGAGTACGTGCTGGTGCCCGATGCGCAAGCCAATCTGGCCCCAATTCCCGAGGGCCTCACGGATGAACAGGTGCTGATGTGCCCGGACATCATGTCCACCGGTTTTAAAGGCGCGGAGAACGCCAACATAAAAATTGGCGACACCGTGGTGATTTTCGCCCAAGGGCCCATCGGGCTCTGCGCGACTGCTGGCGCCCGCCTGATGGGCGCCAGCACCATCATCACAGTGGATGGCAACGACCACCGCCTTGGCATCTCCCGGATGATGGGTGCTGACGTCACCCTTAATTTTAAGCACTGCGATGTGGTGGATGAGGTGATGAAACTCACGGGTGGTCGGGGCGTGGATGCCTCCATCGAAGCGCTGGGTACTCAAGACACGTTTGAAGCTGCGCTGCGCGTGTTGAAGCCGGGCGGCCCGCTGTCCAGCCTTGGCGTGTATTCCAGCGATCTCACGATCCCGCTGTCGGCATTTGCAGCTGGGCTGGGCGATCACCGCATCGTCACGGCGCTATGTCCCGGGGGTAAGGAGCGCATGCGCAGGCTGTTAAACGTGGTGGCCTCCGGGCGCGTGGATCTCAGCGCGTTGGTCACGCATCAGTTCAAGCTGGAGGACATCAAATCGGCTTATGAGCTGTTTGCCCATCAGCGGGACGGGGTGTTGAAGGTGGCGATAAAACCGTTTTAATGGTACCTAGGGGCTAGCGGGAAATTAGGCGGGCCGGGGGGCTGCACACGTGTCAGCTAAGACCCAGTAACCCGACCCTAGGCACTTCTAGGCCGTGGTCTTCACGCATCTCAAAGGTTCTCGCCAAGCGTCTGCTGGCGAGACGCCATCGCTGCGCCCGCGCAACAGCAGGTCACCCCCGCGCTGAGTGTGGCGCCGTGGTGGGCACTAATGCGCCGAAGCATTGGCCTAGTAGGCAGCTCCGCGCTGGTGCGCTGGCCTTGCGTTAGTTTTTTCACATCATCCCAATGACCTACCAAATTAGATCAATTCGGGCACGGCTCGACGAAGGACAGCTTTTGAAAATGATACGTGACCGGACTATCAAAACTCGTTTTACGCAGCTTACTTGCGTCCTTTTGGGGTTACTGATCGGCGGGGCGCCAGCGTTGGCCGCCGAAACACCGCGCCCGCGCGTCGGTTTGGTGTTGGGCGGTGGTGGTGCCCGTGGGGCGGCGCACATCGGCGTGCTGGAAGTGCTGGAAAAACTGCGCGTGCCCGTGGATTGTGTGGCCGGCACCAGCATGGGGGCGCTGATCTCCGGGGTGTTCGCCGCCGGGCTCACGCCTGCCGAAATGCGGACGGAATTGGGCAATGCGGATTGGGACGACTTGTTTCAGGATAACCCGCCTTATTCAGAGATCAATTACCGAAACAAGGCGATTTCAACGCGTTTCATGCCCGGATCGGAAATGGGTATCACCGACAAAGGCGTCACCTATCAAGGGGGCGTGGTTGCGGGGGAAAAGATCAAATTGTTCTTCAACCGTCTGGTGCGCGCCGATTTGGGGGAGCGCGACATCGAAAAGCTGCCTTTCCCCTTGTCGATTATCGCGACCGACATCGGTAACGGTAAGAAGGTGATTTTTCGTGAGGGCAGTCTGACTAAAGCCATGCGCGCCAGCATGTCGGTGCCGGGTTTGATGGCACCTATCGACCATCAGGGACACAAGTTGGTCGATGGCGGACTGGTCGACAACATGCCCATTGACGAGGCCCGCACGCGTTGCAAGGCCGATGTGGTCATTGCTGTGAATGTGGGATCGCCGCTAATGAACGCCGACGACGTCGGCTCTTTGCTCACCGTGTCCGTACAGATGGTCAACATTCTCACCGAACAGAACGTCACCCGCTCACTGGCTTCACTCAAGCCCACTGATATTTATATCGCGCCTAATCTAGACGGCATAACGGCCGGTGATTTCAACAAGAGTGCGGAGACCGCCGACCGGGGCCATGTTGCTGCTGAGGCGGTGGCCGAACGTCTGAAAGCCTTGTCAGTGAGCGAAGCCGATTACAGCCAATGGGTCAAAAAAATAGCGTACGCGCGCCAAGAACCTCGACCTATCGATGAAATTCAGATTGCCGAGATGAAAACGGTCAACCCGGTGGCCCTCGCGCGGCATGTGAGTGCGCAACCAGGCGAGGTACTCAACGAAAGTCAGCTTACCCGGGGCCTGTTGCGAGCCTACGGGGACGGCTGGTACGAGACGGTGGACTATTCCCTGTTGACGCTGCGCGATCGTCGAATTTTGCGCGTGCTCCCGGTGGAGAAACCTTGGGGCCCGGACTATCTGCGTCTGGGTGTGAGCTTGAACTCCGATTTTCAGCAGGACACAGCGTGTACCTTGCGCGCCGCCTACGACAAGACTTGGATTAACAGCCTCGGCGCCGAACTCATCGTCGCGGGCCAAGTGGGGCAAACTAACTCGGTCGTGGCCGAGTTCTATCAGCCGCTGGAGGCGACCCAGCGATACTTCATAGACACGTTATTGTCTTACGGTTCCGGTAGTTCCGGGGTCTACCAGAACAACGAGAATATCGCGAACTACGACGTTGCGCGGGGCGTTGCGGCGCTAGGTCTTGGGGTCAATGTTGGCCTGTTAGGGCAAGTCCGCGGCGGCTGGCGGCAGACTTGGTTAGCAGAAGACCTTGGTACCGGGGTGCCTTCCGCAGCACTGCCGGAAACCATCCATGAAGCGTTTGGTGGGACGTATGTCACCGTCGATTTTGACCAACTCGATCGCCTGTATTTTCCGACCCATGGTTGGTCTTCGAGTGCGAGCTATTTCAATTCTCCCGGCGAGGGATACAGCAAAATAATCGCCGAGGCGATTGGTGTGCATTCTTGGGGGGATTACGTCTTTAATCTGCGGCTACGCTATCAATCATCGCTTTCCGGCACGCTGCCCGCCTACGATGTTGGCGCTCTGGG
>CAIPNE010000556.1 GCA_903866355.1 uncultured Gammaproteobacteria bacterium | reverse complement strand
GCACGGATGCGGTCGCGGTCGCTATTCTTGTCCTTCATTTCGCAGTGAGTTAACACCATGGGCGTCGAAATTAAACTGAGTGACCGCGAGCTCCCGGTCTCGCCAGTGTTCATCGATTTTCTCCACCACATCGTGGCGGACATCCCCTTCGAGGGGGCTATTTGGGGCGACCAACTCTCCGAGGCGCTCAGCAGTGAGCAGCAGCGCATGACAGAATCTGCCACCGCCAACGCCGCAGGGGTGATGGGAGCGCCGGTCGGGAAACAAGCCATCGGGCGTGCCTACGAACTGCTGGTGGCGCTGATGACTGGTAATGTCGATCCCATCAAGGATCTCCAACTGCGTTTTCATTTCATCAATGTGATTGGCGTGCCGCGCAACGGCGGTTCGTACCTGACCAAAGAAATTTATCGGGCCTTAGGTTACCAAACCGATCTCGTGCCCAATGCGATTGCCCACGATGGTTTTCCCGAGGCCGGCCCCTTCCGGTTCGAGCGCGGGGTTAATTCTTGGATGACCAGCCTGCAGACCATGGCCGAATACCTCACCATGGTCGAGCTGTATTTTGGCAAGAACAAACCCCACTCTGGCAAAATTCTGGTGCCCAAAAAGCTGACCAAAGGCAGTTATGCGGGCGGCTTTTTTCACCGAATATTGGGCCAGGCGGTGGAGAATATTCTCACCGTACGCCACCCGGTAACGTCCTGTATTTCCACCTACGAGAAGTCCGGCGGGCTGCCGCCCGATGGCTGTTTCCGGGTGCGCGGTAACATTGAGGAATGGGTGCGCCGGGATCTCGCCTACACTGGCTGCGAAAACGCAGATATCGCAAAAATGCCGTATTTCGACGCCTATTTACGCTACTGGGAGCAGTACCACTACTACATCGCGACCACCGGGCTCAGTGCCAATCGCGACATCGTGGTGGTGCCGTACGGCAAAGAGCGGATGGAAGATTTGGTGAAGTCTTTCTACTACCGCCTCGGGCACCGCGATCCGCAGCCCGAAGCCTTCGAGGTCTTCGATAACCGCGAGCGACATCCCGAGTGGATGACAAAGGCCGAGCCCGTGGTGCGGCGGGTCGCGGAAGTGTGGGCCACTGTGGGTCTGCCTTTCCCCTTGGCTGAGGTGATGGAAGCTTGGTAGAAAAAACCCGCTTGGCAACGCTGCGTGGCGCTGCTTATCCGGCGGTTGCTAGGTCACAATAGCGCGCAACCCGCCGTCACGAATGTCGCGACCAAGGTGGGGCTTGCCATCAAACCCCTTGCCGCCGTCGGGCGACTCGCCAATGATCAAGGCCCACCTGTCGTACCCAAATTCTAGGAAAGAGATTGGATGTTTGAGAATCTAAGCGAACGATTTACCAGTATCGTCAAACGCCTGCGCGGCGAGTCACGACTCACCGAAGACAACATCGACGGCACCTTGAGTGAAGTCCGATTGGCGCTACTGGAAGCCGACGTAGCCTTGCCGGTGGTCACCGATTTCTTAGCCCGCGTGCGGGTGCGGGCGCTGGGCCAAGAGGTCATTGGCACCCTCACGCCGGGCCAAGCCCTGATTCGCGTGGTGCGTGACGAACTCACCACCTTGATGGGCGAGGCGGGTGTGGGTCTGGACTTCAACGCCCAGCCGCCAGTCGTTATTTTGCTGGCAGGCCTGCAGGGCTCGGGCAAAACCACCACCGCGGCCAAGCTCGCCAAACGCCTGAAAGAGCAGGATCGCAAAGCTGTGGCGGTGGTCAGTTGCGATATCTACCGGCCCGCGGCTATCGATCAGTTGCGCATTCTTGCCGGCGAAATTGGCGTGGAGTGTTATCCCAGCACGGAAACCACCCCTGAACGCATCGCCCTGGCGGCGCTGGATATGGCGCGGCGGCAGCTCAAAGATGTGCTCATCGTCGACACCGCCGGCCGTTTGACTATCGACGAAGCCATGATGGCGGAAATTCGTGG
>CAIPNE010000555.1 GCA_903866355.1 uncultured Gammaproteobacteria bacterium | reverse complement strand
TGGCATCCACTTGTTGTCCCAGCTGTACCGATAGCGACACGAGGGTGCCGTCGCCCTCGGCCCGGATCGCCGTTTGCATCTTCATGGCTTCTAAGGTCATCAACGCGTCGCCGCGCGCCAGCTTATCGCCCACTTTGACCATAATCTGAGTAATAACCCCCGGCATGGGAGCACCCAGATGGCGGAGATTATTACGCTCTGCTTTGGGTTGCGGCGGGCGTAGCTCGGCACTCGCACCATCGCCCACCTTGATCGAGCGTGGTTGGCCGTTGAGTTCGAAAAACACCGTGCGATGGTTGTCATCGTGGGGATCGCTGCTGCCCAGATAGCGCACGATTTGGCTTTTTCCCCGTCCCATCGTGATGTTCATTTCCTGACCAACCACCATGCCGTAAAAAAACGCCGTGGTTGGCAGGCCGGTGAGATCGCCAAACAAACGTTGGGTTTGCGCGTAGTCGATAAAAACCTTCGGGTACATCAGGTAGGACGCCAACTCGGCATCGCTCACGGGCCGCTCAACCCGTGACTCAACCACCCGGCGCTCAGCCGCCAGATCAACCGCCGGCAACACCGCGCCCGGACGGCCGACCAGCGCCGGCTGGCCAGCGAGTACCTTGGCCTGCAATTCGGGGGGGAAGCCGCCGTAGGGTTGTCCCAAATCGCCCCTAAAAAAGGACACGACGGATTCGGGGAAGGCGACGTCCACCGCAGGATTTTCCACTTCTGCGCGAGTCAGGCCGCTGGTGATCATCATGAGCGCCATATCGCCCACCACTTTAGAACTAGGGGTCACTTTGACGATGTCGCCGAACATCGCGTTGACATCCGCATAGGCGTGCGCAACCTCTGGCCAGCGCGGTGCGGCGATCCCCAGCGACAGCGCTTGCTCGCGCAGGTTGGTGTATTGCCCACCCGGCATGCCATGGACATACACTTCTGAGGCGCCAGCGCGAATATCGCTTTCGAACGCCACGTAACTGGCACGCACCTGCTCCCAATAGCTGGAGAGTTCGCGGATGGCGTTGGGGTCGAGTTCGGTGTCGCGTTCGCCATGGCGCAACGCTTCAACGATCGACCCTAAATTTGGCTGCGAGGTCAGCCCACTCATGGAATCCATCGCCGCATCGAAGGCATCAACCCCCGCGTCCACTGCGGCCAGGATGCTGGCGGCGGCGATCCCGCTGGTGTCATGCGTGTGAAAATGCACGGGCAGCGCAATTTCCTGTTTCAGGGCAAGCACTAAAGCACGCGCGGCGGCCGGGCGGCAAAGTCCCGCCATATCTTTGATGCCAATAATGTGGGCGCCGGCTTTTTCCAGTTCCTTCGCGAGCTTCACGTAATAGCGCAGATCGTATTTCGTGCAGCTGGGATCGCTGAGATTACCGGTATAGCAAATGGCCGCCTCCGCCAGCTTGCCGGTAGCGAGCACCGCGTCGATCGCCACCCGCATGTTCTCCACCCAATTGAGGGAGTCAAATATCCGAAACAGGTCCACGCCTTCGGTCGCTGCCTGACGCACAAAAAACGCCACCACGTTATCGGGATAATTGGTGTAACCCACTGCATTCGAGGCCCGCAATAACATTTGCAGCAGCACATTGGGCAAGCGTTCCCGCATCCCACGCAGGCGTTGCCATGGGCATTCCTTGAGAAAGCGCATGGCCACATCGAAGGTTGCCCCGCCCCAACATTCCGCCGAAAAAAGCGTCGGCAGCCGGCGCGCGTAAGCCGGCGCCACCGCCAACATGTCAAAACTGCGCAGCCGGGTCGCCAGCAGAGATTGATGGGCGTCGCGGAAAGTGGTGTCGGTCACCAGCGCGCGGCGCTCGCTGAGCATCCACTCGGCAAATTTGCGTGGCCCCAAGGCCTCGAGCAGCTGGCGTGTACCGGCTGGCGGCACGCCGCGCGGCACTTCCGGCGGTTCGGGGGTCGCGAGCACACTCGGACGCGGTCGGCCCTTCACGGCCGCATTACCGTTGACAATCACCTCTCCCAGATAACCGAGCAATGGGGTGCCATAATCTTGGCGATGCTCGAAGTCGAAAAGTTCTGGGGTGGTATCGATGAAGGTCGTGCAATAACGCGCGGCCACGAAATCGGGATGCATTAAAAGATGCTCGAGGAAACGCAGATTGGTCACCACGCCACGCACCCGGAATTCGCGCAGCGCACGCAGCATCCGAGCGTTGGTTTCTTCCGGCGTGGTACCCCACGCGGTGACTTTCACCAGCAGAGAATCGTAATAACGCGTGATCTGGGCCCCACTATAGGCGGTGCCCGCGTCTAGCCGAATACCAAAACCGGCTGGACTACGGTAAGCCGTAATGGTGCCGTAATCGGGGATAAAATTATTTTCCGGATCCTCCGTAGTGATCCGACATTGCATGCTATAGCCGTTGCGATGGATGTCCTCCTGCGCCGGCACGCCACTCTCCGGAGCGCCAATGTGGCCACCTTGAGCGATACGGATCTGCGCTTTTACGATATCGATGCCGGTTAATTCTTCGGTGACGGTGTGCTCCACCTGAATCCGCGGATTCACCTCGATGAAATAAACCTCGCTGGTGTCGGCGTTCTGTAAAAACTCCACCGTACCGGCGTTTTGATAACCCGCAGCCCGACACAAACGTACCGCCGATTCACACACGGCCGTGCGCCCGGTGTCATCCAAAAATAAGGAAGGCGCGCGCTCCACCACTTTTTGGTTACGGCGTTGGACGGTACAGTCACGGTCGAACAAATGAACAATATTGCCGTGCGCGTCCCCGATTATTTGCACTTCCACGTGGCGCGCGCGGCGGATGAGTTTCTCGAGATAAACCTCCCCGTTGCCGAAAGCTTGTTCGGCTTCGCGACGCCCCAAGCTCACCAGTTCTAGCAGCGAGGTCTCGTCTTCGATGACGCGCATGCCGCGGCCACCGCCACCCCAAGAGGCTTTAAGCATCAAGGGATAGCCCACACTCGCGGCCAGCCGGGAGATTTCTGCGGTGTCGTCGGGTAGCGGGCCCGTGGCAGGCATCACCGCCACACCGCAACGCTCGGCCAAACGACGCGCCGCCACTTTGTTGCCCAACGTGCGCATGACATCGGGGGGTGGCCCGATAAAAATAATGCCGGCCTCCGCGCAGGCCTCGGCAAACTCGGGCCGCTCGGATAAAAACCCGTAACCTGGGTGGATGGCGTCGACGCCAGCCTCCAGCCCAATGCGAATGATGTCTTCAGCGTCGAGATAAGCCTGCACCGGCGTTTTGCCTTTGCCGACCAAATAGGCCTCGTCGCCCTTGAAGCGATGCAACGAAAAACGGTCTTCCTGCGAGTAAATCGCTACCGATTCGATTTCCAATTCGGCGGCAGCCCGCATGACGCGAATCGCTATTTCGCCCCGATTAGCGACCAACAGTTTTTGAATTCTTTGCATGTCAGGAGAGCGCAACCCAAGGACCGAAATTGGCGGTTAAACGGACTCTACACCATTGATTTAAATCCGGAAAGCGCCCAATCAGGCCGCGCGTCACTAGCGCGCCAGAGGCTTAGTCTGGGCCGTTGGCGGGGGTCTCAAAACCGTGGAAAGCGCGTAGAGATTTAGTGCCGGCCTCGCCGAAATACTTGGCAAGGATGGCGGGTTCGGACTTCATCAGATCCACGATGAGCAGGCTGTCAACCACGTTATTAAACGCCGGGTCCACATTAAAACCCAGCATGCGGCCACCCAGCTTGAGATATTGGCGCAACAACACCGGCACGCCTTTTTCATCTTCTTCCAAAGTCCCGATGAGATCAGCGAGCACGCGGGAATCGGCGTCATCCATGGCATCAAACGGCGGCAGTTCGCTTTCTCGCAGGCGAAAAGGGTGTCGTGGACGAACCTCATTGGCGCCATCGGCATCGAGCTTGTGACGCTTCAGCATGGAGATAAGAATTTGCTGGGATAGCGGGTGGTAATCGTTGCTGATGCTCACCGGTCCAAACAGGTAGCGATAGCGTGGATTTTGCACCACGTAAGAACCGATTCCGCGCCACAGCATGAGCAACGCGGTAAAACTGCGCTGATGCTCCTGACGCACAAAAGAGCGACCCAACTCAACGCCTTGGCGTAGCTTTTCAATGAGCCGGTCGGACATTCGAAACAGCGAATGGGTGTACAGACCGCGCGCGCCGTGAGAGGCCAGAATGAGATCACTGGGACCCATTCGGTAGCCGCCGATAATCTGCTGCTCTGTTTTGTCCCAGAGAAACATGTGCTGATAGTAGCGGTCGTATTCATCGATATCGCTCGGCTTGCCGGTGCCTTCGCCGATATGCCGGAAGGTAAGTTCGCGCAGGCGCCCAATTTCGTTTAGCAGCGCGGGACATTCTCTGCCGGTGAAATACCAAATTTCCTGCCGGCCATGCGCATGCAACAGTTGCGCGGGTGGCAGCTTGGCAACTTCCGCGGCCAATTGGGCGCTGGGCAACGCCGGCGCAATGGGCGCGGCCGGACGCGCGACGGCGGGACGTGTGGGCACCGCTGGTCTGCCTAAACGCTCCGCCACCGGCAGCAAGTAGGTTTTGTATTGCAGATATTGAGCAGCGGTCTCGTCGTCACCAATCTCAGCCAGTACCGAAGGCGCCAATTGGCGCCCAATGCGCAGCCGCACCGTGCGCGGCTTCAACATCTCCCGCACCAGCAACGCCGTCCGCAAACGCGGGTTCAGCAAGCCGCCGACCTGAAACAGCAGGCTGTTGCGACCTTCAATGTAGATCGGTAGCGCCGGCGCTGCCGTTTTTCGCAACAACCGAGCGACCCCGGGTGTCCATTCAGGATCCATGACCCGCCGCGTCGACCATTTCAGGCTAGAGACTTCTCCGCCGGGGAACATGACCAGCAGCCCCCCTTGATCCAACCAACGACGAGCGGCACGCACCGCGCCCACGTTGTAGCGTGCCGCACGGCCACCGCCAAAGGGATCCACTTGGAGCAGCAAAGAGCGCAGTTCCATGAATCCAGCCAGAAAGTGATTGGCGACGAAACGGACATCCGGACGCACGCGCAGCAGCAAATCCATCAGCAGCAAGCCGTCAGGACCGCCGTGCGGGTGGTTTGCCACAATCACGCAGGGCCCACTGCTAGGAATGCGAGCGAGGTGCTCTGGGTCGAACTCGGTGCGAATATTCAGTTCGTTCAGGGCCATGCGCACAAAATCGGCGACGTTGTCAGCCGGCGGCAGGCCGTGATAACGGCTAGTCAGTTCTTTCAGCCCTAATAGGCCGTCAATTATCCTGGCCACCGGACGCCGGAGCGTTTGGAG
>CAIPNE010000554.1 GCA_903866355.1 uncultured Gammaproteobacteria bacterium | reverse complement strand
GTGTCCTGCAGCCGGCGTCGAAAAGCGTCGGGTGCCGCACAGCCTTCGGGCGACACCGTTGAATAAGCCCAGCCACCGGCGAGCAACACGGCGTCTGAGAGTTCCTCGCGGGTCTGCCAAGCACCTCGCTCCATCAAGGGCATGAGCCCGGTGCCATATGCGCCGGGTTTACTGCTGAACACCCGGAAAGCCGCGTCGGCTTCGGCCCGCGGGGATCCCAAGGTCTGTAACGCTAGGACATCTGCGAGAAAATGCTTGCGCACAAAATTGAGTTCCGGCGGTTCATCCAGCTGCATAACGCGCTGCACGGCAGCGTCGAAGAACAACATCAGCTCGGGAAATGCATCTCTAAAAAAACCGCTAACCCGCAGGGTGACATCGACTCTGGGTCGGCCTAATTCGTCCAGCGGAATAACCTCCAAACCGCAGGTGCGGCGGGTTTCGGCGTGCCACACGGGCCGCACACCCAGCAAGGCGAGGGCTTGCGCCACATCGTCGCCGCCAGTGCGCAGGGTGGGCGTCCCCCACACTGACAAGGCCACGCGCTCGGGCCACGTATTTTCTGCTGCGAAATAACGCGCAGTCGCCGCTCTCGCCAAGGCCACACCAACCGCCCACGCGGCGGGGGTTGGCAGGCCACGCGGATCAATGGTGTAAAAATTGCGACCACTCGGCAACACATGCGCCATGCCGCGGGTGGGACAACCCGACGGACCCGGCGGCACGTAGCGTCCTTCCAAGGCGGCGAGCATTTGTGCGGTCTCATCGGTGGTGCGTTGGAGATCGGGCACCACACGCTCGCACACGAAACGCAGCGCGCGTTCAAGGTCGAGAAATGCGGCCGGATCGCCCACCGGGCCGAAGCGGCGTTCCAGCACGTCCGGGATGGCCGCTGTGACAAAATCTGCGAGCTGCAAATCCGCCAGCAGGTGACGCGCCAAAGCGTCCAGCGCGTGACGTACTTGCCCAACGCTGACACCCTCGTTGATCGTCATCGCCAAAGCCAACGGCGCCGCGCTGGACCAGCGACCCTGGGCCTCGCGCAGCTGGTGCGGGTTGATGCCGCAGGCCAAGGCCACCCCATCCACTAGCGAGGAGACGGCACCATTGGCGCTACGCACGATGGCGAACACCATATCGACCAGCGCCGCGCGGCTGGGCGGCGCGCCGAGACAATGCAGCCCGCCCCGGATCTGGGCGCGCCCCAAATCGCACAGATAGGCGTCGAGGTCTTCCAGCAGATGGGCAAAGCCGCGCCCTGAAAGTTTACCGAGCCCCAGCGGGACGCCGGTCTCATCGACGCGTTCGTCCCAGACATGTTGATGATCGCCGTGGCGTTCGGTACGCAGTTCTTTTAAGTCTTGCTCGAGCTGCGCCGTGCGTACCAACGTCCAAATTTGGCTGCGCAAAATGGGCAGCTTGGCGGTGTCCAAAACTTCGGCTTGGTAATACTCCTCGACCAAACGTGCCAACGCCGCGAGCGGGCCATAGTTCTCGGCGTGGGTGAGCGGCGGCACCAGATGGTCGATGATGACTGCGTGCGTGCGCCGCTTTGCTTGTGCGCCCTCACCCGGATTGTTCATCACGAAGGGATGAATTAAGGGGAGATCGCCCAGCAAAACGTCGGGTGCGCAGTCCGCTGACAGCGCGACGCTCTTACCCGGCAGCCACTCCAACGTGCCATGCGTGCCAAAGTGAATGATGGCGTCGACTTTCCAGAGATCGTCCAAGCCGCGATAAAAAGCCGAGTAATGGTGACAGGGTGGCAGATCCGGCGAGTGGTACAGGGCATCCATATCGACGCCGAAACCGCGTGGTGGTTGCACGGTCACGAGGATGTTGCCGAACGCTAGCCCGCAAAAAAGATAATCCGTGTCATCCGTGTGGGGCTCGTGCAGGAGCAGGAACGGCGAACGTTGCGCCGAGGACCGATTACTCCGCCAAAAAGGCGGTGCCAAGGTGGGTCCGGCCGTCGTCGGCACCCCCCACATCTCGCCCACAGGCAACCTAAAACCTGCAGATTGACCCTCAAACCACGCGGCGTAGCGGGCCCGCGGCATGCGCCACGCGCTGTCGGCAGCCAGCGGATTTTTATCGTCGTAACCGCCCTGCGCGATTAACTGCGCCATCAAAGCCGCCGGCGACTCCGGCAGCGGGCCCACGGTGTACCCAGCTTCACGCATATCGAGCAGCCACTGCCACAAAGATGCCGGGGTATCTAAGCCCACCGCGCCGCCCAACGACTGCGCTTTACCACCTTGGTTATTGAGCACAATAGCAATGCGTTTTTCCGCATTGGGTTTGCCGCGCAATACCGTCATCCGGTGTGCCAGCCCCGCGACGCGCCGGATACGTTCTGGATCTGGCACATAACGATGATTTTCTTTGAAGGAGATGGGCACACTGATAAGCCGCCCGTCGCACTCGGGTAACGCGATATTTAACGCAGCTTCCATCGGCGAGAGCCCGCGGGGCGAGTCTTGCCACACCGCGCGCGGCGTGCCGCAACAGATAGCCTGCAACAGTGGCGCACCCACCGCGCAGAAAGCTTGGAGCGTCGCGTCCGACGGGGTGTTATCCAACGAACTCGCCGCGAACACGGGGAAACTCACGGTGTTCACGATGATGTCGGGATATTCATCGAACTGCTGCAAAGCCAACGGCACGCCGGTGGCATCGCGGTCGCGTAGGGAACTTGTGAACACGCCCACCGCGGCCAGCCCGCGGGCTTCCAACGCGCGCACCAGCACATCGACAAACTGCAGATTGCCGCTCAGGACATGGGCGCGGTAGAACAGCACGATGGCCAACGCACCCGGTTGACGGTAGGTCGCCCATTCCGTCGCATCCGTTACCAGCAGATCGGGGTGATACAAGCCGTGCGCCGGCATCGCGCGCAGCGCAAGGTATTCAAACGGGAAACCCAGATGCGCCGCCGCGCGACGTAGCGCCTGCCCAATGTTCGCCGTGCCTCCCGCCATAAAGTAGGCGGCCAAGTCAAAAGCCAAATCGGGCGGCACGCCCGTACTGCGTGGCAAGGACGCCATGCCCGCGTCGATACCGCTAATCACCACGACCTGCCAGCCTTCGGCATTCGCCCGGGTCACCAACTGATCGAGACCCGCGACGCTAGACGCGGCACCGTGAATGCGCACGATAACCAGCGTGCGCGGCGCGCGGCGCTCGCCGAGCAACGACAACAAAGCCTCGGCATCGGCCAGCCCCAACAGGGAATGTGCGCTGACATCCGGGAAACCTGCTGGAAGTTGCGCGCGAGCATGCTCAACCATGAGCAGGTCGGTGTCTGCATGCGACAACAACACGAGGCCTGTTTGGCCACCCGCAACCCGCTCGCTCGCCGCTTTGGGGGGTAGCGCCTGCGCCAATTGGGCCAGTGCCGGCGACATCGTCGCGGGCGCGGCCCCGTCCAGCAAAGCCTGTGCGTAATCGATGACCAATAACCGCCGAGGTTCGTTATCGATAGGGCCGAACCACTGCAGCTGCTCTTGAAACCCCACCCCAACCGCGCTTGGCCCGCCCGGATGGTCGGGCCGCTCGAGTCGTTGCAGCACGATGCCGGCCGCCGCCGCACTCCGCGCGCGCGCAGCCTGCCAGCCCTGCCACCAAGGTTCATCGAGGGCGGTGGTGACCACCAACAAACGAACGTATTTCAAAATTCGATGCCGGCTTGTGCGCGAATGGCTTGGGTCTTCAGCGGGTGTTTGATCAAAGTCATTTCCGTCACGAGGTCGGCACGTTCAACCAGCTCGGCGGGCGCGTTGCGGCCCGTCAATATCACATGGGTGGTCGGTGGACGCCTAGCGATGCCCGCCAAGACTTGCTCAATCGAGAGATACTCTTTCTTGAGTGCAATGTTCACTTCGTCGAGCAGCACGAGGTGGTAGGCCGGATCCGCCAAATAACCCAACGCCACTTCCCAACCCGCCTGCGCCACGAGTTTGTCGCGCGCCTTATCCTGGGTTTCCCAAGTAAAACCCTCGCCCGTGGCATGGAACTGCAGTTGTTCCCCCCAAGGTTCGAAGGCTTTTTTTTCTGCTGGCTCCCAAGCGCCTTTAATGAACTGCACAATGGCCACGCGAAACCCATGGCCCAAGCTGCGCAACACCATACCCAGCGCGGCGGTGGTTTTTCCCTTGCCCGCGCCCGTGTGGACGATGACTAACCCGCGATCGGTGACGGTTTCGGCGATGCGCCGGTCTTGGATCGATTTGCGACGCTGCATCTTGGCAGCGTATGCCTCATCTTGAGGCGCTGAGTTGTTCATGATCGCTCGACCCTGTCGCACGCAGCGTGTTGTGGCTGTGAATGAGGACGAGGTGAAGTGATGGGTATGCACTAGCGACAAGCCGCTAGGCAGATAGCCCTTTCGCCCACCGCGAAAATATTTGGCTGCTCAGGCTGGGCCGGTCTCCGGACTCACGAACGAGGGCTTCGTTTACCGTTGCGGGGGCAGTGCCGGACTTGAGTGCTGCGTTGAGCGCTTGCACCGGCTTCCCGTTTCACTCGCGGGCCGCTTGCGGCGGGCCTTGAGCACCTAGCTGAGGAAATTGAGGTTAAGACATTCCGCCGGGACCAACAATAGCAGGATTGACTTATCACCAAGGCGACTGTGTACTGCAGCACTTGATGGCCTCTCTGGCGTGAGAGAGCGATGAGGGAATGTGGTACGCAGCGTGTCCTAACGGTGCTAATCCACGGCTGCCCCCGCAACTGTAAACGGCGAGCGCTTGCCCATTGCCACTGATCTCTCCACCCCGGAGGGATCGGGAAGGCGGCAAGCTGCAACGACCCGTGAGCCAGGAGACCTGCCATTGCTGATCACGTGCCGGGCGGGGTGCCTCGGTGACGGTCGAGTTACTCGACTGTGTGGGTATCGGTGCCGTCCGAGATCCTGCCGATTGCGCACCCGTTTGTTTAGGCTCAAGTAGGAGCACCCGGGTGAGTCTCATCAAATCTAGTCGCAAACCCTCCGTTTTGGTGTGCATCAGTTGCCGTGAGGGCGGTGAGGCACTGGCCGATGCGACCCAATCTGCCGCGATAGGCACCCCCGAAATTGCCATTCAGCGCGTGCGTTGTCTCGGCAATTGCAGCCGAGGATTAAGTGCTGCCCTCCGCTGCGAGGATACTTGGACTTATGTCTTTGGCGGGTTAGACGCGACCCGTGATGGCCCCGCATTGATTGCCGGCGCGAGCCTGCTGGCGGCAGATAAAAACGGCCTCCTGCCGTGGCGTGACCGCCCAGAAGCTCTGAAAAAGGGTTTAATCGCCCGCGTGCCCCCACTCCAGTTCACCGAGAATTGCACATGACGACCCTGCGCCGTGGCGAATGTCCGGGCGTGACCCACCCGCTGCCGACGGGCGATGGCTGGTTAGCGCGTCTGGTGCCCTTTGCCCCTATCGCCCTCGCCGATATCGCAGCACTTTGCAAGGCAAGCCTTGCGCACGGCAACGGCATGTTGGAGATCACACAACGCGGCAACCTGCAGGTGCGCGGACTGTCGGCGGCGTCCGCGCCGCGTTTTGCCGCACTCGTGCAGACCTTGAACCTCCCGGCAGATACCCGAGTGCCGCTGCTAACCTCGCCCTTGTTGGGACTAGACGCGGATGAAGTGCTGGATGGGTGCGCGCTATTTGACGAATTGCGCGCAGCCGTCGGGCGCTGCGCAGCGATCGCCGACATCCATCCCAAAGTCTCGGTGATTTTCGACGGTGGCGGCGCGTTGCGTCTGGATGAGGTCGCGGCGGATGTGCGAATTAATCTCATCTCAGCGAACAGCGTCGAAATCCGCTTGGCCGGCAACGCACTGACTTCCTGGCCGCTGGGATACGTGGCGCCGGGCGATTTAACGAGCACCGTGATCGCCGTGCTCAGCGCCATCGCCGCGCACGGCGCGCACGCCAGAGCACGTGATTTAAACGGCGCTGGCCCACTGCGCCACACGCTGGCATCGGTGCTGCACCCCGCGACACCGCGCAACCTCACCCCCGCCCGTAACCCCATCGGCCAGCACCGTTTGAAAGATGGCCTGTTAGCGCTGGGCCTTGCCTTTCCTTTCGGCCAAATACACGCCCGGGACTTACTGGGGCTGGCGCGCCGCGCCGATCACGAGGGCGCGTCGGCCCTGCGAC
This sequence comes from uncultured Gammaproteobacteria bacterium, assembly GCA_903866355.1. Lineage (GTDB taxonomy): Bacteria > Pseudomonadota > Gammaproteobacteria. The sequence continues at coordinate 4,175 of CAIPNE010000554.1, read as the reverse complement.
CCACGGCCGGTAAAGTCTGCCTCGTCGTGGGTCTCACCGAGGTGGCGTTGCCGCGTTTCAGGGCCTTTGCCGCGAGCTCTAATCTGATTACCGACGCCGCCGATCCACGCCGCTACGTGACCTGCTGTGCGGGCGCTCCCGCCTGCAGCGCGGCCAGCGTTTCGACCCGCGACTGGGCGCCGCGCATCACACAGGCAGCGCACCACTTGTTGGATGGATCCATCCATATGCATTTATCAGGCTGCGCCAAGGGGTGCGGGCAGCCCAGCGCCGCAGCGCTGGGTTTTGTGGGACCTCATGGCGTCCTCGTTCAGGATCAGGCGGCAGGGCTAACGACCGGCACGGCTTCGGTCGAGCAGTTCGCCAATGGCATTGCCCACTTGGATACGCTGTCGCGCGCCCGCTTTTTGGGCGAGAACAGCGCCGACTTACTGGCGCGCATGGGTGCCGTGAACGTCCTCGCAACACTAGGTGCACAAGCCTGATGAACGACTACCTACGTGACGGCGCGGCAATCTACGAAGAGTCATTTTCGATCATTCGCCGGGAAGCGGATTTATCCCATTTATCGGCCGACGAAGCGGATGTGGCGGTGCGCATGGTGCATGCCTGCGGCATGGTAGAGGCCACCCAGCATATGGTGTTTGCACCCCACGTGGTGGCGCGTGCCCGCGCGGCGCTGGCGGACGGGGCCGCCATTTTGTGTGATTCACAAATGGTCAGTTACGGGATTACCCGCGCACGCCTTCCCGCCAACAATGACGTCATCTGCACCCTGCGGCATCCCAGTGTGCCGGCGCTTGCCGCCCACTTGGGCAATACGCGCTCGGCCGCCGCATTAGACCTCTGGCTCGAGCGCTTGGCCGGCGCCATCGTCGCCATCGGCAACGCCCCCACGGCGCTGTTTAGACTGCTCGACATGCTGGAAGAGGGCGCGCCCCGCCCCGCCGTCATCATCGGCATCCCGGTAGGGTTCGTCGGTGCGGCAGAATCCAAAGAAGCCCTCATGACCACATCACATGGCGTGCCTTTTATCGTCGTCCGTGGCCGCATCGGCGGCAGCGCCATGGCCGCCGCCGCGGTTAACGCGTTGGCGAGGAGCGGCTTGTGATAACCCCGGGCACTCTGGTGGGAGTCGGTGTAGGCCCCGGAGACCCGGAGTTGCTGACCTTAAAAGCCGTGCGTGCGGTGGCGGGTGCGGATGTCGTCGCCCACTTTGCCAAAGCCGGTAATGCTAGCAACGCGCGTGCGGTCGTCGCCCAACACCTGCCCCCAAACGCGGTGGAGTTAGCGCTGTTATATCCGGTGACCACGGAACTACCTGCCAGCGATCCAGCCTATAAAGCGGCGATTCAGACGTTTTTCGACACCGCCGCCGACACGGTCGCCCAGCATCTGATGGCCGGCAAGAATGTGGCGGTACTCTCAGAAGGCGACCCGCTGTTCTTCGGCTCTTACATGCATCTGCACATACGCCTGATGAAGCGCTTCCCCACGCAGGTCATTCCCGGCATCACCAGCATGTCGGGCTGTTGGTCCGCGGCAGGCCTGCCCATCGTGCAAGGTGACGATGTACTCACTGTCTTGCCAGCGACACTGCCGGAAGCCGAGTTAGTGCGGCGCTTTAGCCAAAACGAACCCACCGTGGTGATGAAGGTCGGTCGCAACTTGCCGAAGGTCCGCCGTGCGCTGATGACGGCGGCACGTCTCCACGACGCAACCTACATCGAGCGCGGCACCCTGCCCAACCAACACCTGATGCCGTTGCTGGAAAAACCCGACGACAGCGCACCTTATTTCTCTATCGTGCTCGTGGCTGGCCGTTGGTGGCGGCCATGAGTGGCAGCCTCAGTGTCATCGGCCTAGGTCCTGGATGTGCAAGCCAACTCACACCGCAGGCCACCCTGGCGCTGCAATCAGCACAAGTATTGTTTGGCTACGGACCCTACCTCGATCGCGTGCCGGTGCGCGCCGGCCAGCTGCGCTTAGGGTCTGACAATCGGCAGGAGATCGACCGTGCACGGCTCGCACTGGCGCAGGCAGCAGCGGGCGCCCAAGTCGCGGTGGTGTCGGGTGGGGACCCCGGCGTTTTTGCGATGGCTGCCGCCGTTTGCGAAGCCATCGAGCACGGCCCGGCCGCTTGGCGCGAACTCGACATCACTATCGTGCCGGGCATTACCAGCATGTTGGCGGTGGCCGCGCGCGTCGGCGCTCCATTGGGTCACGATTTCTGCGCGCTGTCCTTATCCGATAATTTAAAGCCGTGGGCGGTGGTCGAACGGCGCTTGGAAGCGGCCGCAACGGCGGGCTTCGTGATCGCGCTCTACAACCCCATTTCGCGCGCCCGCCCTTGGCAACTCGACCGCGCGTTTGACTTGTTACGCGCCCATCTGCCGCCCGACACGTTGGTCATTTTTGGACGGGCGGTTACCCGCGACGATGAAAACGTGCAGGTGACAACGCTGACATTGGCGCAAGGATCGGCCGCCGACATGGCGACCTGCGTCATCATTGGCTCGGCCGAGACCCGCAGCATTGCGCGAGAAAATCGCTCAGCGCTGGTTTACACGCCGCGTTCTATGGGCGAGTCCAGCACATGATCGAGCCAAGCCACCACGGCGCTAATGCGGGTCAATCCGGCGTGGGGAAGCTCGCTCGGCCGCCCCAGCATCAACACCGGGAGGCCCAAACCACGGGCGGCGGCAATCTTGGCGTACGTCGCGGTACCACCGCTATTTTTAGCGACCAGCACCTCAATGGCCCGGGACTGCAGCAGTTCGCGCTCCTCGTCTTCGCCAAAAGGGCCCCGCTGCAAAATGTATTCTGCCCGAGGAACCGCCAGCGGCGGCGCCACGGGGTCGACGCTACGAATCAGATAGTCATGCTGCGGGGCGCGCGAAAAATCGGCGATGGCCTGCCGGCCCATGGTCAGAAACACGCGGCGCGGGGCGCTACCCAAGTAGGCGACAGCCGCGGCGGCATCGGCGACCTCGATCCAGCGATCACCCGGCACCGCGGTCCACGGCAGTCGCCCCAAAGTGGTCGTGGGCGTGCCGGTCAGTTGGGCTGCGTCGCGCGCGTGCGCCGACATGGTGGCGGCATAGGGATGCGTGGCATCGATCAAGGCGCGCACGTGATGTTCGCGCAAGTAGGCGACCAGCCCCGGCACACCGCCGAACCCGCCGCTGCGGGTGGGTACAGCCTGCTTCAGCGGCGCTTGGGTGCGACCCGCCAAAGACAGGGTGATAGCCAAGTCTGTCCGCACCGCAAGCTCACTTGCGAGCTGCCGCGCTTCGCTGGTTCCGCCCAAAATCAGAATCTGTTTGCGCATGTCGTTCGCTGAATCTCAGGCCGCACAGCCTGCCGTATCACACCGCTGGCTGTCTATCATCGGCATCGGCGAGGAGGGTCTTGATGGCTTGAACAGCCTTGCCCGTCAGTTAATTAGTGGTGCTGAATTCGTATTTGGTGGCCCACGCCATCTGGCCCTCGCGGCACCAGCGATTCTCGGCGTCGCCCGTGCCTGGCCCAACCCTTTCGATCCAACGCTCGCCGAAGTCATGAAAGTGCGCGGTCATCGCGTTTGCGTGCTGGCATCGGGTGATCCTTTTTTGCAGGGCGTTGGTAATACGCTCGCGCAGTACGTGGCCCCCAGAGAAATGCTAACGATCGCTGCATCGTCAGCCTTTAGTCTCGCGGCCGCGCGGCTGGCGTGGTCGCTGACGGCCACCGTGCAAATCTCCTTGTGTGGTCGTTCACCCAATTTTTTGCGTCCGCATTTGCACCCCGGAACACGCATTCTGGCGTTGACCGCGAACCAGCAAACGCCGGCGACGGTAGCGCAACTGCTGCGTGAGAATGGCTTTGGCGAGTCCCGTCTGAGCGTTCTCGAATGCATGGGCGGCGCGCGCGAACGCATTCGTACGACCACGGCTAACGACTTTCAGATGGCCGATATTCAGCCGCTCAACACCTTAGCGATTGAGGTGATAGCAAGCCCTACGGCGCGCATCTTGGCGCGCAGCAGCGGGCTGGCCGATGAGTTGTTTGAGCACGACGGGCAATTGACCAAACGCGAAATTCGCAGCATGACGCTGTCGGCGCTCGCGCCGTGCCGTGGGGACTTGCTCTGGGATGTGGGCGCGGGCTGCGGCTCCATCGCGATTGAATGGCTG
>CAIPNE010000553.1 GCA_903866355.1 uncultured Gammaproteobacteria bacterium | reverse complement strand
GGCCGTATTTTTTCTTGACCCCAGCGCCATGCGCGGGGCGACTTGCCAAGCTGGGTCTTTACGGACCATGGCGGCGAGTTTTTGATGAGCCGCGGGCAGTGGTTCGAAGGACACAATGTCGCCCAAATAGCCCACCTCGCGGAGCGCTAGTGCGTACTGGCCAATATTTGCGCCAACGTCGAGCACCGTCGTTATTTTGTGTGTGGCCAACATCGCGACCACCCGTCCGTGCTCCGTGTCCGTGGCGCGATAGCGTTTGATGTCGATGCCAGCTCGGCGCGCGAGCAGTCGAATTATTTTTTCAAGGCCCACGTCACTCCCCCTGGTTGGCGGCGGTTCGCAGCACCACGGGGGCGTGGCGCGTGCAGGGACCGCTAAGTGGTTTTACGGGCTTGGCCAAGCTTTCCACAACCTCATTAATCACCATGATGCTGCCGACCACCAATACATTGTGGAAATGGCCAGCGAAGACTGGCCACTGGGTGGCTCGGCAGTGCGGGCTTTTTCCCATGGATGGGCAACGTGCGCTATCGATATTGTTGGAGGTGGAGTCAGCTCTCTTTCGCGGCTGTTGGGTTGACGTTCTCGTGCGCCACCGCCTGTGAGGTGGCGAGGTGAGTGGGCCGGCAGAGCTACCGGCCAAGGCCGTGCGGTAGTTTGGCCCAATCACCTCGTAGGATTGCCGCTGCGCGTTACAACAATTCCGCTGCGATGTGGTCGATGGCACGTTCCATTGCGGCCTGTCCGGGCACAAATGCCGCCATGATGATCTGGTCCACACCGGCGTCTTCGTAGCGTCGCAAGGTGTCGCGATCGCAAGGTTTGGCGTAGGGACACAAGGCGATTTTGACGTCGGCCACCTCACGGCCGGCGCGTGCGCAGTGCTCCGCCAATTCGCGGATTTTGGCGGGGACTTCGGCGGGGAGGATATCCAGCCCGTACCAGTGTCCGAAGCGCGCCACCCGGCGCAGTGCGGCGTCGCCTTCGCCACCGAAATACAGTGGCGGATGGGGCTTTTGCACGGGCAATGGGTACTGGGTGCAGGGTGGCAGCGATAGAAACTTGCCGTCGTACTGGGAGACGCCGTCTTGCCACAAAGCCTGCATCAGGCGGATGTAGTCGTCGGTGCGCGCGCCGCGCCGCTCGAAAGATTCGCCCAGCGCGGTGAATTCTTCGGCCAGCCAACCCACGCCGATGCCAAAATCGAAACGACCGCCCGACAGGACATCCAAGTCGGCAGCCTGTTTCGCGGTGAGGCCGGGGTTGCGTTGTGGGACCACCAGCACCCCGGTGCCGAGGCGGATGTTGCGCGTATGCGCCGCCATGAAACTCAGCAAATTGAACGGCTCCAAACCTTGCACCCGTGGGTCGACCGGGAAGGCACCGTCCTCGGCATACGGGTAGCGGGATTCAAAGGTGGTGGGCAGCAGGATGTGATCCACCGCCCAGACAGAATGGAAACCCCGGTCGTCGAGGCCGCGTGCGATGCGCGCAATGTAATCTGGCTGCGCGGTGTCACCGCCAAACAAAGGCATGATGCCGACTTTCATGATCCAGCTCCTCCGTGTTGATGTTGATCACACGCTGAGCG
>CAIPNE010000552.1 GCA_903866355.1 uncultured Gammaproteobacteria bacterium | reverse complement strand
TCCGACCGTGCGTTGTTATCGCTTGGTAGTTTACTCCATCCTCACTTGGCGGGAACCAACGCAGTTCGAGATGTCCAGCTTTGCCAATGACTTAAAGCGTGAGAACGATGTGCGTCGCCTGCTCGAGCGCACCTCCACCATGCTCTCTGAAATCACCCGTTTTGCAGGCTTGGTGATGGTGCCGATTACCGAGCAACGAGCGCTGCGGCAGGTGGAATTTTTGCCGCTCAGCGATAATCGGGTACTGGCCATCTTGGTCGTGAACGACCGCGAGGTGCAAAACCGCATCATCCGCACGCCACGCTGTTATTCCCCAGCCGAACTGACCGAAGCCGCCAACTATCTCAATTCGGCGTTTGCGGGCAAGGACGTGCGGGCCGTCAAGCGTGATTTGCTGTCCGAAATGAGCGCCGCTCGCGACGAAATGAACCGCATGATGGAAACCGTCATCGAAATGGCCGGCCAGTTATTCGTCGACGACACCAACGGGAAAGACTACGTGCTGGCGGGGCAAACCAATCTGATGGGCCTCACCGAGCTTTCCGATCTCGATAAATTGCGCACCTTGTTTGAGGCTTTCAACCTCAAACGCGATGTGTTGCTGTTGCTGGATCAGGCGCTTAGCGCCAATGGGGTCCAAATTTTTATCGGTGAGGAATCCGGCTATCACGCCTTCGACGACTGCAGTATCGTGACCTCAACTTACGGACCAGAAGGTGAGACCTTGGGGGTGCTGGGCGTCATCGGCCCCACCCGCATGCCTTACGAACGAGTGATCCCTATCGTCGACCTGGCCGCAAAAATGCTGGGCTCAGCCTTGAATTCTCTGCAGTAGCCCCAATCTACCCTCGCATGACCTTTTGACATTCCGCCGGTAACCTCGGCGGCCAGCATTTTCTTTTTGCATTAGATTTGGAGGAGTGAGTGACTAATCACGACGATCCGGCGGCGGCGGCCCCGGTTGAAATAGAAGACCCACACGCACAACTAGAAGCCAACATGGAGCGTCTCCGGGCTGAAGCCGACCGTGCGCGCGACGATATGCTGCGGGCACGTGCTGAACTCGACAACATCCGCAAACGCGCCCAACGCGACGTCGAAAATGCCCATAAATACGGTGTTGAACGGCTAGTGGAAGCGTTACTGCCGGTGAAAGATAGTCTCGATCTTGGCCTCGACGCCGCGCGCGATACGCACGATTTCAAGAGCTTGTTAGACGGCATGCAAATGACCGTCCAAATGTTTGACGCCGCACTGGCGCGCATTGGGGTTGAGAGTATTGGTGAGGCGGGGGTGAAGTTCGATCCCGAGCAGCATCAGGCCATGATGATGGAGCCCAGCACCAGCGTTGACGCCGGCGCGGTGCTGCGGGTACTGCAAAAAGGCTACCGCCTGAACGATCGATTGGTGCGTCCCGCCATGGTGGTGGTCGCCAAGGCGCCGGAAAATTCCGCTGGCTCTTGAGTATTGGCACCTTCGTCCCCATCTCATGTTTTAAGCGCGGG
>CAIPNE010000551.1 GCA_903866355.1 uncultured Gammaproteobacteria bacterium | reverse complement strand
GCCGCCGTGGCCGTCGTCATCTGGCCCGTTGCCGTCTACATGAGGGGCAAAAAGATGTTATCGAAGCAGGAAGCATCTGTACCGGGAGCGCCTGCACCGCAGGAAGAACGCGAGTTCGAGGTCACGCGTGCCCACCTGCATGAACCACTGACAGTCCCGCAGATCGAGGCGCGAGAAGCGGTAGCAGACCCCTTAGGTGCCGTTCCGAAGTTGCCCTTCGGCCACCTAAATGCAGCCTGGAAAATCTTCATCGCAGGTGTCGCGGCTGACGAGGATCTGTGGTCATTCACGGCGCCCTGGCAGACCCCATGGGGGCGCAAGGAAATCAGAGCCGGCTATGTGGTCGTGCGTGGTGGCGTTCCCGCCAACCACTTTGTGACCTTGTGGAAGGATCTCGAAGACGATCCCGTTGACGGCAAAGCTCCCCATGCCGTCGGTGCCGACGGCGCACCGTTGTTGAGGTAGCCGGAAGGATTTGAGTAGGCACAACATTGAGATGCACGAGATGAGGGCAGCCTCCTTGCCGTGTTGAAAGACTGCCGGCATCTACCTGAGCGAGCAAGTTGATGGCGGGATCCAGTTCTGGCTGCGCGCACAGCCTGACCCGCCTTTGCTAGAGCACCTGTCGTGTCGCCTCGGCAATCAGTTGATCTTCGTCCGTATCGAGGATGTGGACGGCGAAAAAATGTCGGGGAAAATCGTCGAACTGAATCGAGGCGACCCATCCATCACGATTCCCGAGCTAAAAGCCGAAGAAATCATCGTTCGCATGGGTCCAGCTAAAGGCGGTCATTGGCTGGCGGGAAAACCCGCTCGCCGCTCGCCAGTCTTTACCCCAGCCCATTACGCTCCGCGCAAAATATCCGCAGCCTGCGCTAGCGCATAAACAGGGCTTAGCGCGAGTTCGATCTGTTGCTGTTCTTGGGCCGAGAGTGCGGGCTTGGGGCGACCAAATTCGGGGCCGTGGGCGAGGGAGCGATGGGCGTCTTGTTCTTCCATGGCGGTGCGCACGGCGGGGTGGTAATCCACCCGGCGGTAGTAGTCGGCGCGGGTCTCGTTGCTCTCTAGTTGTTGGGGTTGCCACGCTAAGCCTAGGAACCGCGCGACCTCGCGAAAACCGGCGGCGGGGTTGTGCATCAAGCGCTCGTAGGTGACCACGCCGACCTGCGTAGGATAGGCTGCGAGCATGGCCTGATAAGACGCCATGGCGTGGCGGTAGAAAGTCTTGAAAGTCTCGAACGGATGATAGGTTTGGTCCCAGCCTTGGGCGCGGATAGAGCGCCACACGGCGCTGGGCTCGCGAAAAATCCACACCGTGCGCGCCTGCTGCAACAGGGCCGGCCCCACCCAACTCGTGAGGGTGTGTCCTTGGCTGGTGAGGTATGCGCGCAGCACATCGTCCAGCACCTCTTTCACCACCACCGCACACTGGGGATGTTGTCGCAGATGCGGATGGGTCTCGTCCAACAGGCTGGCGTAGGGGTTGGTGCCAGCCCCTATGCCCTGAAAAGCGCTGACCCCGGTGGGTTCATAAACCCCTATGCCGGCGCGCGACAGTCGATCCTGTAAAAACGTGGAGCCGCAGCGCGGCGTGCCGAAGATAAAATGAAAAGTTCGCATGGGATTGAGAGAATATTTGGTGAGATAAAAAGTGTGGCGGCGCTAATTACCCCGTACCCGGCGCCGAAGATCAACCCCCCGGCTCGGCGCCGTGCGGCCAGCCCGCGCGACGAAGTCACCCAGATTCATCGCTACCCTCGCGCGACAGTTGCATCTGCCGATCCAAAAACACCGCCACGGTTGGCCGGCGCAGCACCGCCAGCGCGCGAGCACGGCCTGCCATGCTCCGGCCACGGCGGGTTCCGGCGTGCGCGTAGCCACCCGGCTGGCCGCACTTGCCATTGCGCACGGCGGTGCGTTTTGCGAATCTCACTGCGGGCGGTGCGCAGCGTCTGCCACGCCCACCGGGGCACTGGGCGCGTAGCCCATTGGCGAGTTTGCCCCCCGCACGCTGTCGCGCCCCGCCGTTGTGCTCACCCGCGGGCCGGGCACCGAACTACCCGCGCGGCCGCGGCGCAATTTTGTCCCGGCGGCACTATTTTTACCCGACTCACAAGGAGACCCAGGTGATGAAAATTAAAGCCGCCGTCTTTCGGCAGGTTAATCAGGCGCTGCAAATAGAAGACGTGGAAATGGCCGATCCCGGCCCCGAAGAAGTGCTGGTTAAGACCATGGCCTGCGGCGTGTGCCACAGCGACTTGCACACCCAACAGGGCAGTATTCCGGCGCCCATGCCGACGATTCTCGGCCACGAGCCTGCGGGCATTGTGCTGTCCGTGGGCACGCGGGTACGTCACTTGGTGCCCGGCGATCACGTGATCGCCTGCACCTCCATGTTCTGCGGTGCCTGTATGCAATGCGTGCAGGGTCGCCCCCATTTGTGCACCGACCGTGGCGCGAACCAGCGCGGCCGCGACGAGCCACCGCGGGTAACGCGTAACGGCGAACTCATCCATCCCTTTGTGGACTTGGGTGGTTTTGCGGAAGCCATGCTGTTGCACCAGCGTGCGGTGGTAAAAATAGACAAGGACATCCCGTTCGACCGCGCAGCGCTGGTGGGGTGTGCCGTGACGACCGGTGTGGGTGCCGCACTCAATACCGCACAGGTCGTGCCCGGCTCCAGTGTGGTGGTGTTTGGCGCAGGTGGAGTGGGCATTTCGGTTATCCAAGGGGCGCGCATCGCGGGTGCCCGGCAAATTATTGCGGTGGATTTGCTGGATCAAAAACTGACCAGCGCGCGCCACTTCGGCGCCACTGATACCATCAATCCCGCTAACTGCGATGTGGTCAGAACGATTAAAAAAATGACCAATGGCGGGGCCGACTATGCCTTTGAGGCGGTCGGGCTGGTGAAGCTGCTGGAGCAGGCGTTTTATTGCTTGGCGCCGCGCGGCACGGCCATCGTGGTGGGAGCGATTGCGCAGGGCCAAGTCCTGTCCCTCAACCCGGCACATTTTTTTGCGGAAAAACGCATCATCGGCTGCATGATGGGCTCTAACCGTTTTACGCTGGATGCGCCGCGTTATCTGGAGTTCTATCGTCAGGGGCGCTTGGATCTCGATGCGATGGTGACCCGCCACCATCGCTTGGATGACATCAGCGATGCCTTCCGCGCCATGAGTGCGGGGGAAGTTATCCGCACGGTGTTGACCTTCGACTAAGCCACCCGGTGCCTCAGCGCACCGGCGCTTAGGCCGCCTTTGATTAGGCCGCTTGGGGGTGCAAACGGCGCGCCTAGTGTTCGCCGGTGGTCGGCCCGGGCCGTTCTACGCGCGGCGAAAAATCCGAAAAACGCCACGGCGCGCTGAAGACGTCTTCCTCGCCGTACACCGGGATGCTCACCCGATGCTTGATCGCGCGCGCCGCGTAATGCGGGTCGCGCCATTGTTCCTCAACGCTGAGCACGGGGGATACGGCAACCCCCGCACTCCGCGCCCGGGCCACCAGCGCATCGCACGGCTGGGTGCGTGTCCACTGGGCTAGGGCTGCGTCGAGCGCGATCTGATGGGCGTGGCGCCCCGCTAACTGCGCGTAGCGCGGGTCGCGTGCCCACTCGGCATAGGCCGGTGCCAGGGCGCCCAAAGCTAACCACTGCGCTCGGTGGCGAGCACCTCGGCCAAGACCCGCACTGGGGAGACGATCAAGTTGTGTTCCAATGCTAGTGCGGCGAGTTCTGCCATGGTGTGTTGCGCCAGCCACGGGAGCAGCAGCGCGTCTACTTCTGCCGGATAGTATTTGCCCATTGACCGCAAATCTTGGTGGCGCGGTTCGGCCGCCCACGCGGGGTTGCCCATCACCTGCACTAGCCGATTCCATTCCTCGCGCGTGCGACCACACACGCAGACCTCGCCATCCTTGCAGGG
>CAIPNE010000550.1 GCA_903866355.1 uncultured Gammaproteobacteria bacterium | reverse complement strand
TCGGCTATGGAGCTGGGTTTAATAAAGAAAGGGTCAGGTTGTGCCAGCCAACGATCGCGGGTCTAGGACAAGTCGATCACGGCATCGATAACCACATGGGCCACAGGCACGCCGCGTGGTCCCAGTTCGCGTGCGATGGTTTCGGCCAGAATGCGCTGGGCCGCTTTGGTCGGTGCGAAGCCGGAAAAATGGGCCTGGCCGCGCAGCGCTGAGGTGTTGTCGGTGGTGAGGATGGCGCCTCGCTGGCGGCGTGGCTTGCGGGTCCACCGCGCGAGCGCGGGGGGCGCTAGGGTGGTGTTAGGGTGGTGTTAGGGTGGTGTTAGGGCCAGTGCAGACCTCGCCCACTAGCCGGTGCCGGCGGGTGGGTCGCCAGCGGTTGCCCGCGCCTCAAGTTTGGCCAAGTAAGGGGCGAGATCTGGCGCAAAAGCCGGGTGCTCGCGCAGCCGAGCAAAGTGCCGTGCGGCCCGTGGATAGGTTTCTGCCAGATTTAGGGGCAGCGCTGGGGTCAGTGCATGGGTTGCGAGCAACGCACGTTGGGTGCGCTCACTCCAGAGCATGGTGAGTTCACACGCGTAACAAATATCCGCCAAGCTCAAGCGCGTGCCCACCAAAAATTCACGCGCTGGAGCCAGTGCGCGTTCCATGCCGGCGAGGTAGGTGGTACAGGCGGCCGCCGCAGTGGCGTGGGTGGCAGGCGTGGGTAGACCCGCGCGCAACGCCAATAAATAGGGCTGGGTGTCGCGGCAAAATACGAGGCTAGCATCTAGAAAACTGTCGATGCGCGAGGCGCTGTAAACATCTTCGCCATACAGCGGCAGTTGGGCAGCACCCAAGCGACCTACGGCTCGCAGAATGCTGTTGGACTCGAAAATACCCGTTGAACCATCGCCGCTGAAAGCCGCAGGCACCGTGCCAAAAGGATGGGCGTCGAGGAAGGCGGTGGTTTTGTACAAAGGCAGGCCGCTAAATCCCACGCGGCCTATTTGTTGATGAGTGGGGTCCGCACGTTCTGCGTCGCTCAATGGGTGGGCGTCGAAATCCCATAACCAATCCACCAGTTCGTGAGGGGGCGCGCTGCACACTTCTACCCTCACGCCGTTGAGCCTAGCGGCGATAGTGGCTTTCCAAACCCGTGAACTGGGTTGCTAACAAAAATTTCGGAGTGCGGGCATTTAGGTGGCGCGCACGGCGGCGCGAATGGTGGCCGAATTATGTTCTGCCGCCGCGGCCTGTTCGGCGCCGGCGGGGCGCAGCCGTACTGGAATATTTTTGTGTAGGGGTGTGCCGGCAATGGGATCGCGATGGCGGCTATCGGTTAGCCAGTTGATGCGTGGCCCGCACACCAGACGCTCGCCCCCGGCGCTAGGGTAGGCTTGGCCATAGCCATGCGGCAGCACCACGTAGCCACGGCGTAAGCCGGCGTCGGCGTGGCTGCGCACCACCAATTCACCGCGCGTGCTTTCCACCACTAACCAAGCACCGTCGGCTATTGCGAGGCTCGCCAAGTCTTCGGGATGAATAAACAAAGCGCCGTCAGGATCGCGTTTTCGGAAAGCCGGGTCACGCAGGTTTTGATTGGCGTTTTGCGCGCGCCGTTGTCCTGCGGAGAGTACAAAAGGGTAGTCCGGGTTGGGCTGTATGGCCTGGGGGTCGAGTGCGCTTAAGGCCTCCAGCAGTTGCGTGATAGCGAGGTGTACTTTTTGGTCGGCGGTTTCCAGTAAGCCCCAGACACTGGTCTCCACGCTGAATACGACCCCCGAGGGTGCGTTGATGATGTGATCAAACAAACGCGCGGCGAGTTCGCGGGCTGGTAGGTCTGCGGCAACTGCCAAGGCCGCGGCCACCGTGGCCGGGCGGGTTCGCGCTAAGCGCTGTGCCGCGGCCCATAAGGGTGCTGCGGCAGCGGTGCCGGCTGGCATCGCCGTGCCCAGCGTGTTGTACAGCAATAGCGGCGCGCAGGCGGCACTGTTGGCGTTTTCTGCCATGAAAGCTTCCAGCGCTGCGCCAAATTCGGTGTAACTACGCTGGGCCGCGGCGGCGAGTTCAGCGAGTGTTGCGGCGGGTGGCAATAAGTTAAGTGCGTGCGCTAGCCGGGTATAGATTTCGGGCTCGGACAGCGTGCCGGCCAGCGGCGGCAATACCGGGCGACGTACGTGCACGTAATTACTGGGGTACTCGAAGCTAAATAGCGTGTACTCGCATTTCTCGAACTGCGATGCCGCAGGTAACACGTAGTCCGCGAGCGCTGCGGTTTCGGTAAAGGCCACGTCCACCACGACCATGAGATCTAACTGGGCCATCGCCGCGATTACCCGCTGGGTGTCGGCAACGGTGTTGACGGGGTTACTGCTGTCCACCCACAGCGCCCGCAAATGCTCGGGGTGGTCGTTCTCGATGGCGTCGGGTAATAGATTGGGAGGCAGCAGGCCGGCGATGATCTCAACGCCCAGCGGCGCATATCGCTGCCCGCGCCCATTGCCCCATAGCGGCTGCAACCAGCTATGCAACGCATTGGTACCGGGCCGGCCGAAGTTGCCGGTGAGCAGAAACAGCAGTTTTTCTAAGTAGGAATTAAGCGTCGAATGGCGTCCTTGCTGGAGACCAAGCTCCACGCGCACCACCATGGCTTTGGCCGCTCTGATCATCGCTACCACGCTGTGTAGTTCGGCGAGCGTGACATCCGCGGCGGCGGCGAATTGCGCGATGGGCACCGCCTGCAACAGCGCCTCAACGGCGGTGTAACCAGTGGTGTGTTGCGCGATGAAGGCGTGGTCTACACCCCCTTCGCGCACCAGCAGCGCGAGCAATGCGCAGAGCAGATAAGCATCGGCCCCCGGGCGCACGGCGAGGTGGAGGTCCGCGTGTTCGGCGGTTTCGCTGCGCCGTGGATCGATGACGATAAGTTTGCGCGCGGGGTCTTTGGCGATG
>CAIPNE010000549.1 GCA_903866355.1 uncultured Gammaproteobacteria bacterium | reverse complement strand
TGTGTTCGATCGCAGCTGCGAGACCGTGGAGTCCGCCGGCGCGCGGCGCGGTGCGCAGATGGGTATCCTGCGCTGCGACCATCCGGATATCGAAGAATTCATCCACGCCAAGGATCACGGCGATCTGAAGAACTTCAACGTTAGCGTGGCGGTGACTGATCCCTTCATGCGTGCCGTCGAGAGCGATGGTCCGTGGGAATTGGTGCACAAGGCCAAGCCGCGCGCTCCGGGTGCGGATTCCCCGGTGCAGCGTGCCGATGGCAACTGGGTTTATCGCACTGCGCGGGCGCGCGATCTCTGGCAGCAAATCATGCAGTCAACCTACCACCATGCCGAACCCGGCGTGGTCTTCATCGACCGCATGAATGAAGACGACAATCTTTCCTACTGCGAATCGATCGAGGCGACCAATCCCTGCGGCGAGCAGCCGCTGCCGTCGTATGGCTGTTGCTGCCTGGGCAGCATCAACCTGACGCGTTTTGTCGTTGATGCTTTTACGCCGAAAGCGCGTTTCGATTTTGATGCGTTCGGACGCGTCGTGCGGCCGTCGGTGCGCATGCTCGATAACGTGCTCGACGTCACGGTCTGGCCGCTTGAGTTGCAGCACAAAGAAGCGCAGGCCAAGCGCCGCGTCGGTCTTGGTTTTACGGGCCTCGGCAACGCGCTGATCATGCTTGGACTCAAATACGACACCGAAGAAGCGCGCGTGATGGGGGCGAAGATCGCCGAGTCCATGCGCAACGAATCCTACGCAGCCTCGGTGGAGATCGCCAAGGAGAAGGGCGCCTTCCCGTTGTTTGATGCGAAGCAATATCTGGCGGAGCCGCGTTTCGCCTCACGCCTGCCCGACTCGATCAAGCAGGATATCGCCGCCCACGGCATGCGTAACAGCCACCTGCTGTCGATCGCCCCCACGGGCACGATTTCACTGGCCTTTGCCGATAACGCTTCCAATGGTATCGAGCCGCCTTATTCGTGGACCTATCAGCGCAAGAAGCGCGAAGCCGACGGCACGCATAAAACCTACGACGTCGAGGATTACGCATGGCGCCTCTACAAACACATCGGTGGTGATGTCGAGAAACTGCCGCCGGCGTTTGTCACCGCGCTGCAAATTTCGGCACTCGATCACATGCTCATGGTCGCGGTGGTGGCACCGTTTGTCGATTCGGCCATCAGCAAGACGGTGAACGTGCCTGAAGATTATCCATACGAACAGTTTCAGGATCTCTATCTTGAGGCGTGGAAAGCCGGCCTTAAGGGCATTACCACCTATCGTCCGAATGCGGTGTTGGGCAGCGTGCTGTCGGTGGGCACACCCGCGGCGCCCGCAAAAGCGCAGCCGAATGATCTGGATACCTCGGATGTGGATCGTCGCATTCGTCTCGAGGCAGCACCTGAGCCGGCGTTGTGCAGTCTGCGCTGGCCGGGCCGGCCGGGTCTGCCAGCCGGCAATCCGTCGTGGACTTACATGGTTGAGTCACCCTTCGGCCGTTTTGCGATTTTTGTCGGTCACGTCGAAAACGGTGTTTCCTATCCGTTTGAAGTGTGGGTCAACGGCAACGAACAGCCGCGCGGCATCTGTGCGGTGGCC
>CAIPNE010000548.1 GCA_903866355.1 uncultured Gammaproteobacteria bacterium | reverse complement strand
CGGCATCCCAGTCAATAAAGGCTCGCGCGGATACATCCTGCGGCAACCCCTGAATACGGCGAACATAGACACTAACGTGCTCCTCCGGGTGCAGAGGATGTCCTTCATCGTCCTGCGCGGCCAAGGCGCCCAGCGCAATCTCCTGGTGCGTGGCGGAGGCAAAATAAGGCAACCGTTCAGGCCCCGAGAAGCCGCGAGCGGCGTGGCGCAGCGCTTGCAGCAATTCGGTTTCCCGTTGGTTCGCTTGTGCCCAGTCTCCCTCGCGCTTCCGGAGACAGTACACAGGGGGAATGGCATTCTCATCGAGTTGATACTGTTCGGTGATAAGCGCACGGCCAAGCGGGTCCGCAGCGGACAATAACTGCGTCCAGTGGCTCAACGGAATGCGCGCGGGCACTGGTTCCCAACCGTAGCGGTCGCCCAACAACACCGCAAAGTTCGGCCGTGGCGAAAGCTTCTGGCAGCGCCGCACTTCCTCTAGGCAAATGCGCAGGGTGTCGTGCTCCCGTTGGGCCTCCTCGGTAATTCCCCAACGAAGGTCGATAGCCTGAAAGCGTGCCCCCCGCTCGGCACAAAATTTCTCGAGCTCCGGAAAAACGCGTCGCTGCAGCGCTTCACGTTCGGCGACGAAGTCGCTGAAGGTGGAACTGATGAAAAGGCGAAAGGTGTGAGCCGAATTCATGAGGGGAGACGCTCCCGGTTTCCAGTAATTCGCCGTATTACGGTTTTCGCCAGCTTAATACGCTTTCCGTACCAATGTAGTGGGCGCCCTGAAATAAGCGGCCCATTAATAATCTATTTTATTTTTAATGATAATTTAAAAATTCGATTCAAAATGACGTGGAAAAAGTTTTGGCTTGAGTGTACAACTAGAGGCTCTGAATCCGTAGCTAAAACCCAAACCCTAGCAAACCCATGAACCGTACACCCGTCGAATCTTCCAATATCCAGTCCATCGGGTACGACCCGGCCACCGGCATTCTGGAGGTGGAGTTTGGCCATGATGAACTCGAGGACCCGACCAATCGAATCTACATCTACAACGATGTACCGCCCGAAGTGCACCAAGAGTTGATGGAAGATATTTCACACGGGGGCTATCTGAACGCGAATATCGCGAGAGAGTTTCCGTACAAATTAATCGGCAGACGCGGCACTCTAGAGCCAGAGCAGTAATTCGCCACCGATGACTGCCCTGCGACATCCCCTCTGGGATTCAGGCCTCGCGGCCGCAGTGGACGCCGCAATACGCAACGTCGTCGAATTCGGCGACACCGACCTTTTTGCCGACCCCATCGAGGCCCGGTGGCTGCAGGCGGCGCCTGAGCAAGCCCGGCAGGCCGTGCTTTCCTTGCACGAGAATTTTC
The DNA here is from genome assembly GCA_903866355.1 of uncultured Gammaproteobacteria bacterium. GTDB lineage: Bacteria > Pseudomonadota > Gammaproteobacteria. Next base: position 4,647 of record CAIPNE010000548.1, on the reverse strand, counting down.
GCCTACGCCGGCCGGGAAGGCCCGAAGTGCTGCGAGCACTGTTCCCGGTAGGGCATAGCGGGTATCGGTTAGGAACGCAGATAGACCCGGTATGGAACCTTTATCTGCTGTCTCTCGTCATTCTGGCCGGGCCCGCCATCGAGCCTTCCAGACCCGCGCGCTCACGGGAGATGGTTTACTCGTTTCGTTTCATGGCGCCCGACGAGCGCGCCCGCATATTTGACCCAGAGTGTGGCTGGCGTGCCTTCACCCAGCGGTCGCTTCAACTCGCCGGCACGCATGCACAGGCGGTGGTCTGCGATATCTCCGATTTCTACCACCGAATCGGCCCGGCCGCCGCACAGGCGGCGCTGGAACGGACGGGAGTCCATCCGGCACTGGCACAGCGCATTGCCCGCGTGCTCCGGGCCCTGGATGCAGACACGGTGGGCCTGCCTATTGGCGGGCCAGCCTCGCGCCTGATCGCCGAGGCGGTGCTGGGCCAAATGGATGAATTACTCGACAAGGCCGGCGTGATCTTTTGTCGGTTCGTAGACGACATCCGCCTCTTCACCACCACGCGCGATGCTGCGCTAAACCACTTGGCCTTGCTCAGCCGCGAGTTGCTGCTTCGTGGCCTTTCACTGCAGAAGAGCAAGACGCGCATCTTGCCCGGCCGCGAGCTGGCTGCGGAACTCGCCATCGGGCAAGCGCTGCAACTCGGGCCCTCCAAGGGCGGCGATGCGCGCCCGGAAGCAGGCGGAACAAACGCAGCCGACCTGCGGCGCCTACTGCTAGCGCCTGCGCAGTTTGACCCGTATTCCGGTCTTCGCGCGCAGCGCAATGCGCGTCTGGAGGCCTTCGCCCAGCACCCCGGTGCACTGCCCCTCCTTCGCCGTGAATTCTCGAAGTCCCGCATCAACCCGGCCGTTGCCCGCAACATGCTCTCGGCGCTAGCTTTCATGGCGGAAAACGAGGCGGAGCAAGCCCTACTCTTCCTGCTGGACGCCCGGCGCCAGTCCGTGGTGCTCCCCGTGGTGGGGAAACTGCTAACGGTGGCTGGGGAGCAGGCGGCCCGCATGGGAGAGGCAGCGCAAGTGCGGCTACGCGAAGCGTTAGTAGCGCTGTTCAAGCGCGGCGGCGCACTGCTACACCTGCCCTCTTCGCAGGCACAGGCGCTGCGGGTACTGCAGGCCCTGCCCCCGGACACCGCGCCCGACACTCAGGCGCTGTGGCAGCGGGTCTTCAGCCAAACGAACGAACCCCTCGTGCGACGCGAGGTGCTTCTGTTGTGGGGGGCATGGGGCGCGGTCGATGCGCTGCGCGCAATAGCGCGCGGGCGACGTCTGCGCACAGGCTGGGAGCAGCGTGCGCTAGCCTGGGCAATGGCAGGCGCAGGGCTCCAGGTACCGGAACCTTCGACGGCAAGCCGTAGCCAGCCAAGCCCATGCGGCTCGCCATGGGTTCGCTGGCTGGCCGTGCGCCGGGCATAAAGGTGCTGTCCGAACGGCAACTGGCCCGCGGCTTTGCGGATGCGTGGCGGTGCTGGACGCCGTACTTGGATGCGCGCCTGCTGGCCAGCTTGCGCCCCGATGGCGCATGGCAGCAGGCGGCGCAACAATGGGCACCACCGCTGCAGGCAACTGCGCCGGCGAAGCACAACGACGCCGTAGCAGAAATTGCGTTCGGCCTTTTTTGTGCGGCTTTGGAAGACTCCAGAACTCCCCTGGAGGCCTTCTCCGTTCCCGAAGTAGAAGCCATCGTCGAAGACGCGCTGTCGCGTGTGGCTCTGCTGCGCCGTGGCGAGGGGTTGCCGCGCGAAGCCATCAGCGTAGACCACCTCGCCGATGCCCGTGCATTGGCGGCCCGGTTACGCGACCACCTTGGCACTATGAATGGAACGCCGCGCGTGCATGAGCGGCTAGAGGGCGCGGGAGTGTTGGCCACCTGCCACCCCGACGTCATGCAGGGCGGCACCCTCGTAGAAGTCAAGATGTCAAAGACCGGCTTTCGTAGTGCCGATCTACGGCAACTGCTCGTATACGCTGCCATGGCGCATTGGAACGGCAGACCAGCAAATGAACTGGCACTCGTTAACCCGCGTCTGGGGCTCACTTGGCGCTTTGGTGTCGACGAACTCGTCGAACGCGCGGCCGATACGACGCCTGCGGCTCTGTTCAAAGCCATCGAGCGCTTCGTCAGTGAGGAACTGCTCGCTTGGTAACCGCGCGGCCTCAGCCCGTGCCTGAAGGCGACACACTGCGAGAACCCGCAGCGGCCTGAAGCTGCTGCGCCAACCTTGAGAAACCAGCCAGCGGCCCCACCGGATCATCGCGAAGCACGTGCCCGGTAACGGTGAGATAGCGGCCTGCCGAATACAGCTCCGTATTCACGCCCGCCAATCTACCGCGGAGCCCCTTGGCCAGCGGCGTGGCATAGCCAAAGACCCGCAAGCCCTTACCGGAAGGCGACCACTCCGTGTAGCCGGGCCCCAATTCCTCCAGCAACTGCAAAGCCGCAGGTGATAGCAAACCGCCTTCTGCGCAACTGTCTAGATCCACGCCGACCAACCCGTCGCCGTCAAGCACGAGCCCCACGCCTTCGAAGGCATCCGGCTCCGTTTGCCTGGCCTCTACCAATGCACGTGCTTCGTCATAGCTGGCCCAAGTATCGGGGCGGGTGACGCTGGCATGCGAACCCGGATCGTAGGGGTTGAAGGGCACCTTGGTCCCCCGAGAGATACGCCACACTACCCAACGCGGAATGGCTTGGAGCGCTAGCGGGATAGCGCTCCAGCGGGGAGCAAGCCACGGGCCGGAGTGGGCGCTCATCTATCAGCTGCGTTCCGGGCCAGAAAGGTTCTGAAAGCGCAAAGTAAACTGGTCACCAAAGGCGGTTCCCACCGCGAGCCGTTCATCGTCGCGCATGGCCAGTACGGCTGAAAGTTGTGCTACTAGCCTTAGCATACAGCGCTCGCGCCTGCGCCAATCCCACATCACGATAGTCTCGTCCCAACTAGCAGAAACGAGGTGTCGGTCGTCGTCGCGGAAGGCAAGGAAGTGCACGCCGCGCTCGTGCCCGTGCAGCACATGCACTAACGTGGGTGGGGCTGCGCTCAGAGGGCCGCCAAGCCTCCAAAGTGAGATGCCTCGGTGAATGCCAGTTCCACTACAGGCCAAGAGACGCCCTGACTTTGAAACAGCCAAAGCGTAAGCCCCCCGCCCCCTCGCACCGTGCTGCGGCTGGCCAACTGATTGCTCGCATGCAGCTCCATGGTCGATCGCCCAGAGCGGGTCTGGCGTGTCGACTCTCCACAAACGCACTAGACCGGTAGTGTCGGCGCTAAGAAAGTGCAGATTGTCGACAAAAAGCAGCTTCTCGATTGCGGAACGACAATGCAGTTTAACCGCAGCCTCCAAGTTGAGTGGACCGGCACCCGGGGTTTGATTTTGTAGTACCGCATGCAGGTCATGAATTTGAGGACGCTTGTCTTCACCTGCAACGACAAGCCAACGACCATCGGGAGAGATAGCGACTGCGCGAAATGGTTTTTGCCTAACCGAAACGATATTGGCCAAGTGGGCACGTGTCTCCCGATGCCACACACGGCCAATACCATCGGCGCCGGCTGTCGCTAAATGCTGCCCATCGGGCGTGATAGCTAAATCCCAGATTTTGCTCTTATGGGCTTGCCAGGAGACATTCTCCGGCGAATCTTTTCCTGGCTCGGAGTAACAATGTAGCTGGCCTTCCTCATCTGCAGCCACCCACTGACTAGCTTCATGGGTACCGCCTGAAACTTCGACCAAGGTGGTTATTAGGCCGCGCGTAGACCTAACAGACTTCGAAGAAAGATCCCAGCGGAGAAGCTTCCCATCTAAACCTGCAGTGACTGCTTGCCTGCCATCCGGCGCAAGGCAAACTCGCTTCGCCAGAAAACCATCTGCCGCCTCTGAAAACCACAATTGCTCAGCGAGAACATCCCACACTCGCAACATTCGATCCTTGCCGACCGTGGCAATCCACTGCCCATCCGGGGTGACATCAATGCCGTAGATCTCCTGCGTACCATCATGCAGGCAACGTGGCGGGTTCGTTGGGCCTGGCGAATACCAAACCTTGCCATCGCTGCATCCAGCCGCAAATTGTGTGCCGTCATCGGTCACGGTAATCGACTTCACTGGAGTTTTCTCAGGAAGTTGCAGACTCCATGAAGGAACGGACTGGTCTACAGCTTGCACCTGCAAGGTGTTTTGTCCGTCCCACATAATCCTCCATCGACCGTTCCGCGATGTCCGAACCAGTTTTTGGTCGCCAGTTTCATGGGTAATCAAGGCATCTGCGACGCTCTTGTTCGCGTTTACTCCGGAAGACAGAGACCGGCGCGAAACTGTGCCATCCGGGTGAAAGCATTCGAGAACATCACCTTCAAGGCGAATAGAGGAACAAGTGCCAACGGACTCGAACCGATGAATCTGCCGACCAGATTTCAAGTCAAAGACGAGTACTTCTCCGACAGAACTGGCAACAGCTGCATGTGGACCCGGCCACCAGACGTCAACGATTCTCACGTTAAAAGCACGGCCCTGTCCAAAGTCCGTAACGCTCTGCTTACTCGACTTCTGGTTCCCTGACAAACTCTCGCGCTGCAGCCAAGGCCATTTCTCG
>CAIPNE010000547.1 GCA_903866355.1 uncultured Gammaproteobacteria bacterium | reverse complement strand
GCTGCAGGCGGTGCAGGACGAGGACTACCAGATCGGCTTCGGCATCCAGGCGGCCATCCGCAGCGGCGCCAACACCGAGTTCCTGTTCGGGCGCAATGAGCCTGCGGTGCAGCACTACCACCGCTGGGTGGCGAAATTGAGTAGATGAGCGCCGGCCAAGCGCGCCTTTCGCCGAAAACCGGCCGACAGACGCCACCTGCTCTATGAGAAATGGTCTTCGCGGATATGGGCTACCAGTGTGTGGCAAAGCACACGGAGAACACGGGTAAGAATCGGGTGTCGCACGTGGCCGTGCGCACGGGCAAGCGGAGGACTCTGGGTCCGTCGAGACAGGCTTGGATTCTGGACCAGATCGAGCGGCTGACAGCGCAGGTGAGCACGCTGTTCGCGCTGGCGAACCTGTGGATGGCGCGGTTGTCTTCATCAGAGTCCCGATTTTGCTACCTTCGGCTGGCTTGTTCAGGCCATCCTTGGGCCAGTTACCTGATGCCACGGCGCCACACTGCTGCGTGTTGAATTCGCCACGGATCTTCAAAGACAATAAGTGCACGCTGAGATGCGTCTTTTACCCGCGCAGCCGACCAGGCCTATCATCATGCCCTCGATTAGCCAGCTTGTTCGCGGCCTCCTGCCGCCCCGTAACGGCCAACCCGTCATGATCGTCGGGATGCACCGCAGCGGCACTAGCTACCTTACCGGTTCGCTCCAGGCCGCCGGACTGGAACTCGTCTCTTTCAGTGCCTGGAACCCCCACAACACAAAGGGCAACCGCGAAAATCAGGCAATCGTAGATTTTCATGAAAAGATGCTGGCCGCACGCGGCTGTGCCTGGGATATACCACCGGCCGGCAATGTGGCTTGGACCGAGGACGAGCACCGGGAGGCGCGCGACCTGATCGACACCTTTCGCGGTCATGCGGTATGGGGGTTCAAAGACCCGCGTGCGCTGCTCTTCGTCGAGGGCTGGCGGGAGTTGCTGCCAAAGCTGCGTTTTGTCGGCGTGTTTCGCCATCCGGACGCCGTATTCCGCTCGCTCACCGCCCGCGGCCATCAGATGACTCCCGGACAGGTGTATGCGCTCTGGGCATGCTACAACCAGCGCCTGCTCGCTCTGCACCGGATTACCGAATTTCCACTGTTATGCTTCGATGACAGTGAGGCGGTACTGCACGACAAGCTGAACCGCGTGCTGCGTGCGCTCAAATTGCGCGAACTGGGGAACGAGCGCTTTTTCAGCAGCGAATTACGTCATCATGCCAGCGCTGAGGGCGCTCTGCCGGCTCCGATCGAAGCGATGTACCAGTCGCTCAAAGACTTGGCGCTGTAAGCTGTGATGTACTGGCGCAACAAACGCCCGCTGCTGTCGATCGTGCTGATCGTCTACGACATGCCGGCTCAGGCGCTGCGCACGCTGCAATCACTGCTACCGCCTTACCAGCGCAACGTCACGCTCGGCGATTATGAAATCATCGTTGTCGAGAACGCGTCGGCACGAGCACTGAGCCAGCAAACGGTCGAAGCTGCCGGCAGCAACGTGCGCTATTTTCGCCGCGCCGAAACCCAGCGAACACCGGTCCATGCGATCAATTTCGGCGCCCGCCAGGCACGTGGTTCGCACGTCGCAATAATGATCGATGGCGCTCGCCTGCTGAGTCCTGGGGTCGTCCGACTTACGCTGGATGCGCTGCGGATCAGTCCGAAGGGAATCGTGATCACCCCCGGCTATCACCTCGGCAACAAGCTACAGCAGGAAGCCGTCAACGAAGGCTATGACGAACAGGTGGAAGCGGGGCTGATGGGCGGCATCGCCTGGCCCGAAGACGGTTATCGGCTGTTTGATATTTCGGTGTTCAGCGGATCGTGCCGTGGTGGTTTTTTTGCGCCGATCGCGGAAAGCAACTTTATCGCCTGTTCGCAGGACGCCTGGAAAGCCGTAGGCGGCATGGAGCCCCGCTTCGACGATTTCGGCGGCGGCTATGCAAATCTCGATTTGTACTCACGCCTTGTAAATGACCTCGCCTCGCCGTGTTACCTGCTGTTTGGCGAGGGCACCTTTCATCAGTTCCACGGCGGAGTGACGACAGGCACCCGCGGCGAGGAGCGCCAGCGCATCGCGCAGTCGATCCGCGATCAGTACGCGACCCTGCGCGGTGTCGAGCACCGCTCCCCGCGAATCGAGCCGGTGTACTTCGGCACGCTATCTTCACAAGCGCTGCGGTTTGTCCGCAAATCACTGCCGACGCAGCGCGACGACTGAACTCAACACAAGTCCATCCGCGCGTCCGAAAAAAGGCCAACGCCTTGCGGGCAAAGTCGCGCCGATCGGATCAGCCCTTGTGCGGCCGCCGCGCCAAGATAGTTGTCGTGTCACCAGATTTTATGCAACGAGAGGAAAATAGGCGGCCATCCTCACCGCCAGCCACCCGAGCTGATTTCCGCCCGCACGAAGGCACACACGAGACAGCCCCGTCGCACGCCGTGCGCCTCAGTCGCCCCCAAGCTCAAGCACGATCTTGCCCATGTGCGCTTTTTGCAGGAAGGCCTCCTGCGCATCGCCGATGCGGGCCAGCGGATAGGTCGCGGCCACCAGCGGACGGATTTCGCCGCGCTCGATATAGCCCACGAGATCGGCGAAAAGATC
>CAIPNE010000546.1 GCA_903866355.1 uncultured Gammaproteobacteria bacterium | reverse complement strand
GTCATCCATGCGCGGGTGGACGCTGGAAAGCCATTCATGGGCCTGCAAACCACGCGGCCCGGCGGCATCATCCGCAAGGAGGATGTGTCCATCGCCAAGAACTACCTAGATGGCGATGAACTCGCGGCGCTCAACCGGATCGTGACCGCCTATATCGAATTTGCCGAGCTGCGGGCGCTGCAACGCAAAGTGCTGACGATGCGCGACTGGATCACGAAGCTGGATGATTTCCTGAAACTCTCCGAGCATGAGCTGCTGGATCACGCAGGCAAAATTTCCGCCGAGCAGGCGAAGATGCAGGCGGAGCTGGAATACGAACGCTATCGGGTGTTCGTGGATTCGCAGCCGCGTCTCGTAGATTTGGATTTTGAGAAGGCGGTGACGGAATTGAAGAAGCTGCCGAAGCCCAAGCCGAAAAAAACCAAGCCACCCAAAAAATGAATCTTAACGAAGCCATCGTCGAAGACGCCGCCCTCCAATGGTTCGGGGAACTGGGCTACGCCATCGGGCACGGGCCGCAACTCGTGCCCGGTGAGCCGGCGGCAGAGCGGGATTCGTTTGGCGAGATGGTGCGGGTGGGGCGCTTGCGCGCGGCCATCCTGCAGCTGAATCTGGCGATTCCGGAGGAGGCGTTGCACAAGCAGAGGCGGTGAAGACCGTGCTCGCGCAAGCGGCGCTTTTTTGCGCTGAATGGGTGTGATCCTGAGCCGCGCCCCGAGCGCGGCCGAGCGGCTAAAACGGTGGGCACTACAGCCCGCCGCAGCGTGTAGCGTGTACGAGGCTCACCTAAAAGACCGACGAACCGCCTAGCTTTTGTGAGCATGACGGCCCTAGATTAAGCCTCAGCGCAAACCCAAAAAATCTGCCAGCAGGTGGGCAAACGGGGCTAGGTCGGGTGCGCTTTGGTAGCTTGCTAGGGCGAGTGCACGGGTTTCCGGTGGGATGTCGAGGGTTTCTTCGAGGGTCATCTCGCGCATGAAATCCGAGGTAAATTCCGGGTGCCCTTGGATGCCCAATATGCGCTCGCCTAGGGTAAAAATGGCTTGGGGACAGTGGGCGGTGCTGGCGATTATATGGGCGTCTGGCGGGAGGGTCAGGACTTGATCCTGATGCGCCATGTGCAGTTTTAGCGGGCCGTCTGGCCGGGGCAGGCCGGGCATGGGGCGGTGTATTTGGTGCTCTATATTGCCCAAACCCCAGCCTTCTTCGCTGCGCATGGTGTGCCCGCCAAACGTGGTGGCTAACAGCTGATGACCAAAACAAATGCCGACCAACGGCGCGCCCGCGCCCGCAATACTGCGCACGCAGGCGGTGAGTGGCGCCTGCCACGGCGCTGGCTCGTAGACGGCGGCCCGTGATCCAGTGATAAGCCACGCGTCGCATTCTTGTGGGCTGGTGGGCAGTACCCCGCGATGGGTCGCGTAGGGCACGAGATCAAAGCGTGCGCCGGCGGCATCCAGCAGGGCGTCAAACATGTCGGGATAGTCGCCGTGGCGTGAGCGCAGCGGTTCCCAGATAGCATCGCAAACCAGTAGCCCCAGCCGCGGCATCATGGCGGGGCCTCGCCGCCACTATGGCCTGTGCGGCGCGTGAGGAGAGTCATCAAGGATCTCCAACAATGGTGCTTGTCTGTTGCGATTTGGTGACCGCCCCAGTGTGCATGTGCCGGTCCCATTCTCTCGACAGTCAAGGGCACGCGCGTTAGGCCTTCTGGGCGGATGATTTGCGCCACGCCGAGGTGGCTTCCTGTGCGCAAACTAGCGACTGGGGTGGTCGGTGAGGTCAACACTATCTCCTCTTAACTGCGGTGCGTTCAGTATGCGTCATCATTTCATTAAGCCCTGAAAGGGCGCCACAACTGTTGTCTCGCCCCTTCAGGGCTTGGGATGTTTTTGACCATCGAACCCAGGGCGTTGCCCTGGGCTGGTATGGGCCGCCCCTTTGGGGCTGCGGAAGGAGGGCTGGGTTATGGCGGGTAGCGCACTGACCGAAACGAAGTCGCTTCACATTCCGGCGGCCTACGGCGAACCACCGGAGGGCTGGACTTGGTCACGCCTCGACGACGTCAGTGAAGGCGTCTTCGACTGCCCGCACTCCACACCGAAGCTCACCGACACCGGGCCATTCGTCGTCCGCACTCAGGACATCATCACGGGCGTTTTCCGCGCCGATCAAGCAGGGCGCGTTTCCGAAGAAACCTACGCGGAACGAATCGCCCGCGTCACTCCGAGTCGTGGGGATCTTCTCTACAGCCGTGAAGGAACCTACTTTGGCATCGCGGCTGAAGTGCCAGCGAAGACTCGCGTTTGTCTCGGCCAACGCATGGTTCTCATTCGACCAGACAAGCGCCGACTCGATTTCAGTTTTCTCTGTCACTGGCTGAACTCGCCAATCATGGCGGCTCACATTCACGGCTATCGCGATGGGACAGTCGCCGAGCGTTTGAACCTGCCGACAATTCGTGCGCTGCCCATTCTCATTCCACCCCTCGCCGAGCAAAAAGCCATCGCGGCGGTGCTT
>CAIPNE010000545.1 GCA_903866355.1 uncultured Gammaproteobacteria bacterium | reverse complement strand
GGTAGGGCCCATAAATTCGCTGGCCTGAGTGATCAGAATGCGTTTACCTGCCAGCGGGGTGTTCATCGTTGGGACTCCTGAAATTAGCGGCGTGCGATGTTGCTGAGGATGCGCGTTTTAAGGCCCCCAAAGATTACCACCGCCACCGGGTGGCGTTTAAGGCGCTGAGGGCGCGGGCTCAAAAACCCCGGCGACAAGACTAAGGCCGAGCCACGCCGGGGACACGGCAGCGCCGCCAGTCGCGTCAAAAGTGTGCTGCCGGCGGCGGCTTCTGTGTCTCTGGCTGCAACCGAACCCGCCAAGTGCTCCGCGAAACGAACTGCAAGAACCGTTTTCGGTGGCGAACTGGCGATCAACTCAGGCGGGGCTACGCTGTCGTTCAGGTTCCCGCTGCACGCTCCGCACTCGCCTCAATTGATTTCAGCGCGAAGCGACCAGCGCAGCGCGGCTTAACCCGTCAGGCCCGCTGTTCGATGCGAAAAACCAAATGTCCGCCCACGGCTTGCGCGAAGCGTTCCACGGTGCGCAGAGATGGGAGGCGCTTGCCGCTTTCCATGCGGGCCACCGCGCTTTGCGTTGTACCCATGCGCTGCGCCACTTCAGTTTGCGACAACCCGGCGCGGGCGCGCGCGGCGATCAACTCCCGGACGATAGCGAATTCGTCAGCCATTGCGTCATAAGCTGCGCGGGTTTCGGGATCGCCAAGCAGTTCCTGCTTGAGGGTCTTCAGTGTTTTCATAGCGCGCTCTCCAATCGTTTGCGTGCGGTTTCAATGGCACTGTGCGGCGTGGTTTGCGTCTTTTTCACGAAGACGTGCAGCACCAGCAGCGTGCGCCCGTGAACGGCGGCATAGACGGCGCGGGCGATCCCATCCCGACCTTGCAGGCGCATTTCCCAGAGCTTGCCTTCGAGCGCCCGGATATGCGGCATACCAACTTTCTGCGGCCCGAAGGTTTCAAGCAATTCGGCAATGTGCAGAAAACGGGCCCGCATATCAGTGGGCAAGGCTTTCAATTCGCTCTGCACCAACGGGTGCGCCTTTACCGTCCATTCGCTCATGGTATAGCCTTTTTGCTATTTTTTTACCACTCCAGTCGCGGGGATTCGTTGGCCTCGGCTGGCCGTTCCTTCCCGGCATCATCCAGAATCTACGCCTCAATTTTGACGTGCCACCTCCGCAGCAGATCCAGCGGGCGGCCGCGGGAAAGCTTCTCGGCCAAGGCGCTCGGTGCGTGCCGCATAATTTAAGCTGACCCACCAGCCGGATACGCCACCCATTCCGCCCCCGCGCCGATTGGCCGTTACACTAGGTGCAGTTTTTGAGCACACCTAAAGGAGCTTGCGCATGCCTGACGAAAGCCTATCGAGCCTGCAACGCGCCGTCTGGGAACTGCAGCAGCGGGTGCAAATCACCGAAACCCTGATCAACTACTGCGTCCACGTTGACCGCAACGATCCGGTGGCGTTAAGCGAGTTGGTGTTTGCCGAAGACGGCTGCTTTGAACTGGGCGCGCGCTATGCGGTGGTGGGGCGCGAGAACTTGCAAAAAATGTTCGCCAAAACGCTGGCCGTGTTTAGCGCCACCAGTCACCACCTGTCTAACGTGCGCATCACTTTCACCGGCGACACCACCGCCCACACCACGGCGCACGTTTATGCGTGGCATTTGACGCAGCCGGAGGGCCGCCGCGTCGACCTCTGGGGTCGCTACGAAGACCAACTGGTGCTGGGTGCCAAAGGCTGGCGGATTGCCAGCCGGCGACTCTCGGCAGCGGGCTCGGATGGTTGGGATAAGCCCCCGTTCCAAGGCGTGGAACGCCTCGCCAATCCCATCGATCCACCCGCGCCTGTGATTACCAAACGCTGAGGTTGGCCGGGAGCGCGCGCGGGGCCGGTTGCCGGCAAGCGCGGCGCGGCGGCAGGTTAAAGCGCTTAAACCTAGCCGCCCGCACCCGTCATGACGCCCGCAGCACGCGGGTCAAATTTGGCGTGGGGCGAACACCATAATGGCCATGCCGGCGAGCGCAATGGCAGCACCCGTTAGATCCCAAGCGGTGGGTTTGATGCCATCCACCTGCCACAGCCAGCCCACGGCGACCGCGACATACACCCCACCGTAAGCCGCATACACCCGGCCCGTGGCGGCTGGGTGCAGCGATAACAACCACACAAACAGCGCCAAGCAGCACACCGCCGGCACCAATAGCCAGGCGGTCTTGCCCTGATTGAGCCACAGTTGGGGCAGATAACAACCGCCGATTTCGGCCAGCGCCGTCAGCACCAACAGTCCTAGCGTACGCAAGCCGGACCGCCGCCTAACCGGCGTTGTAAGTGCGGGTTCGCACCGGCTAGCGCGCGGCCCGGGCCGCTTGTCGGCCCCGCACCAACTGCCCGGGTAGCGCACCGGTGGCCTCACCCGCCTCAAAGGTTACCTGCCCGCGCAGCAGGGTGGTGTGATAACCACTGGCGCGTTGGATCAGCCGCTGACCGTTGGCGGGTAAGTCGTAGACCATCGCGGGCACCGGCAATGCGAGGCGCTCAAAGTCGATGAGATTGAGATCCGCGCGCAAGCCGGGGGCGATCAGCCCGCGGTCTAAAAAGCCGTAGAGCTCCGCGGTGTCGCGGGTTTGCATGCGCACGGCTTGCTCGAGCCCGATGCGCGGACCGCGTGAACGGTCGCGCACAAAATGGGCGAGCAAATAAGTGGGGGCGCTGGCGTCGCAGATCATGCTGCAATGGGCGCCGCCGTCGCTGATGCCCAGCACGGTGTTGGGGTGGAGCATCATCGTCCGGGCGTCGTCGTAGTGCCCGGCGTGATAATTAAACAGTGGCGCATACAAAAATGCCTTGCCTTCGGCCGTCAATAAATGGTCGTAGGCGGCCGCTTCCGGCGAGCAACCCGCGCGCGCGCCGAGCGCATTCATACTGCGTTCGGGGCCGGGCTCGTATTCGGGCGGGTTACCCAGCACAAACACCCGGTCGTAGTCGGCGATGGTCGAGTGCATCGCCTTGCCCTCGATGAACAGCAGCCGTAACAGCCGCGAAGGGCGGGGACCGGCTTCCGCCAGAATGCGGGCGCGCACCTCACTCTTACGCATTTCGGCAACCCGTGCCGCCAGCGGTAAATGCGCCAGCGCCAGATAGCTGGGGCGGCCGGTAAACGGATGCGTGCCTTCTAGACACATCAACATACCGGGCGGCCGAATTGCCACCTGGGGATACATACCGTGGCCGCGCCGGGCGGCGTAGTCGAGCAAGCGTTGCCACTGGCTGGGATCTTCGTTGTTTTGCACGCAGGCGTAAGTCACTTTGCAACCCGCCTCGTCGATCACCGCATCCATCCACGCGAGCTCGCTGGTTTCGGGGGCCAAATCGGAGGCCACTTCAAACACCCCGCCACCCGCCACGCCCATGGCCCGCGCAATGGTGATGAGTTCCAGCGCATCAGCCGTGGTGCCGGGCACGACTTCGCCATCGATCGCCCGATGCAGCACCGTGCGCGACGTCGTAAACCCCACCGCGCCGGCCGCGATCCCCGCTTGCACGATGGCGGCCATCGCGGCGCGCTCCGCCGCACTCGCCGCCTGATTGTTCGCGCCGCGTTCCCCCATCACATAGGCCCGCACGGCGGCGTGCGGCACTTGGGCTGCGATATCGAGCGCGCGGGTGGAGCGTCCTAGCGCGTCGAGATATTCCGGAAAACTTTCCCACTCCCATTTAATGCCCGCCGCGAGCGCGCTGCCGGGAATATCCTCAACCCCCTCCATCAGCCCGATAAGCCAATCCCGCCGCGCGGGTGCCACCGGGGCAAAGCCGACACCACAATTGCCCATTACCGCGGTCGTCACACCATGCCAGCACGAAGGGGTGAGATAGGGGTCCCAAGTGGCCTGGCCGTCGTAATGGGTGTGGACGTCCACCCAGCCCGGGGCGAGCAATAAGCCATCGGCGTTAATCTCGCGGTGCCCAGGACCCACTTTGCCACCCACCTCAACGAGGTGTTCGCCCTGAATGGCCACATCACCATGGCGCGCGGGCGCGCCCGTGCCATCGACTATCAGCGCGTTGCGAATAACGAGATCGTGCATGACTCACTCCTAGACATGAGGGTGCTGACCTGGACCGGTCAGGGGTAGGCCGCGGGGACCTGTGTGCTGACCCAAAGTATAGGTGCAGGACGGCCCGCGTGGCTGTAGCGACAGATGTTCGGCAACCCCGGGGATAGGGCACCGAGGACCGGCAGCGGGGGCGACTTGCCGCCTGGCAAACCGACGCCGCTGGAGTCGATAGTTTGAATGAACGCTGGGGCGCCGATTCTACCGCGTGAAAATAATACCTTTAGCCACTGACCCGCCGGCCCTAGGTCGAAAAATCTAATTGCAACCCGCCGACACAAACTTCGGCATACTCACCGCAACTTGGCCGTCCACAAATTCGCCACCCCGCGAAATACCCAGAGGCCAGCGCCACGGACTACCTTGCCAACGGGGTGAACACGGCTCGGTTGCCGTGGTCGATGCGGGCTTAAGTTTTGCCACCAATATTTAGAAATACCGGTACTCCGCCACAAGCATACGATGCAAACCTTTACCCCCATCCTCGTCGTGGACGACAAGTCCACTAATCTCGATGTCCTTGAGCACGTGCTGGACGATCCGAATTACCGGCTAGTACGCGCCACCTCGGCCGACGAGGCGCTGAACGCGCTGCTCGGGAAAGAAGAATTCGCGCTCCTGATCCTCGACGTCCGGATGCCCGGCATGAGTGGCTTGGAACTGGCGCAAATGATCAAGATGCGTAAGAGGACGGCACATGTGCCGATCATTTTCCTGACCGCCTACGGTCAAGACCAGGGACTGATCGAAGGCTACGGCAGCGGCGCGGTGGATTACCTAGAAAAGCCGGTGAACGCCTTCGTGCTGCGCGCCAAAGTCGCCGTGTTTGCCGAACTACACCACCGGCGATTGGAAGCCGAGCTGATCAACCGCGTCCTGCTGGCAGAGGCGAGCGAGCGGCTCCTAGCGGCGGAACATTTGCGCCAGATCAACGACGCCCTAGGGCAGCGCACGCAGGAGCTGGCCCGAAGCGAGGCCTTGGAGAAGCTCGCAAGGCACGCCGCCGAACTCAGTCAACAGCAGGCCGAGGCGGCCAAAATGCGCCTGCACAGTTCCATCGACGTGCTCACCGACGGGTTTGTGCTGTATGACGCGGAGGATAGGCTGGTGCTTTGCAATGAGCCTTATCGCCAGATGTATGCGGCAGTGGCCGAATTGCTGATTCCGGGCACGCTGTTTGAGGACATTCTGCGCACCGGGCTGCGCAGAGGCCTCTATGCCGTGCCCCCGGGTCAGGAGGAGGCTTGGAGCGCTGAGCGCTTGCGCCGGCACCGCAGCAACTGCACCTTCAACCAACAACACACTGATGGCACTTGGCTGCGCATCTCCGAGCAAAGCACCCCGGACGGCGGCGTGGTGGGTTTTAGGGTTGACATCACCCAGCACCAGCAATCGCAAATGGATCTCGAACAGGCGCTGATGAAGGCCAACGCAGCAATCCGGGCAAAAACCCACTTCTTGGCCAACATGAGTCATGAAATCCGCACCCCGATGAACGCCATCCTCGGCATGACCTATCTGGCCCAAGTAGCCC
>CAIPNE010000544.1 GCA_903866355.1 uncultured Gammaproteobacteria bacterium | reverse complement strand
CTACTCCCGCAATGGGGTCATGAACCGCTGTTGAAACAGTGCGAAGCATTGGTGAGCCGCGTGCGGGGTTTCTTTGAAGCCCAAGCGCGCTGTTGGCTGCGATGAGTAGCCGCGCCTGCCGGCTCATCGTTAAGGGTTAGCCGCTATGCCGCTGCCGCAACAGATCGTGGGCACTTGCTCGCCTGCCATCGAGAATAAAATTGATGCGCGCTGGCTGATGGCCTACGCGGCGAGCATCGATGATTTTAACCCGCGCTATCTCGACACCACCCAAATTTTGCGCGCGCATCCGGTGTTCCCAGTGTGTCTGGAATGGGACGCTATTGTCGCCTTACGCTTTGGCCCGGACATGGCGCCAATGTCGGCCGCCGAACAAGCCCGTGCCGTGCATGCCGAGCACGATCTGCATCTGCTAAAGCCGCTGCAACCGGGTTTGCAACTGTTCAGTGTTGCGCACGCCATTGCCGTGGAAGCCTGTAAACCGGGTGCAAATCTGGTTAAACGCATCGACACCGTCGATGCGGATGGGACCTTGTTTTGCCGGACCTACCAGCACTCGTTGTATCGCGGGGTGGCCTTGTTGGATGGCCCGCAGACCTTGGAGACGCCGCCGCCTTGGCCGGATCCGGCGCCGCACTGCCCCGCGCTATATTTTCCGCTACCGATTCCGCCTGGGGCGGCGCATGTTTACACCGAATGCGCGCGAATTTGGAACCCCATTCATACCGACCACGCGCATGCGCTCGCGGCGGGGCTGCCGGGGATTATTTTGCACGGCACTATCACGCTGGCGCGGGCGGTGTCGCTGCTGGTTCATCACCTGCTGGGCGATGATTCTAGTCGGGTCACCCGGCTGGGCTGTCGTTTCAGCGGCATGGTGAGACTGCCCAGTGCGTTGACTCTCCGCATCGATGGGCGGGGTCCGCAAGTGCTCAATTTTAGCGTGCTCTCAGATTCCGGCTCGGCGATCATCAGCCGGGGATTTTTATGTTTCACCTGAAGGAAAATTAACCCACATGACGGCCGAATTCTCAGCCAAAAACCCGGACTTTGTCGCGCGAGTCCACGCGAGCCTCGGCGGCCAAGCTTTCATGCACAAACTTTTGGGCGCGCGGGTCACGCAAGTCACGCCGGGTTTTGTGGAAATCATGGCGCCGGCCCAGCCCGACTTGCTGCAACCGGGTGGTCACGTCCACGGCAGCGTGTTGGCGGCCCTCGCTGACAGCGCCACGGGCTACGCCGCGCAGACCTTGGTGCCCGTGGAAATGGACATCGTGACGGTGGAATTCAAGATCAATTTCCTCGCCCCGGGTTTCGGCACGCACTACCTCGCACGAGGGCGAGTCATTCGCGCCGGCCGCACGTTAGCGGTGTGTCATGGCGACTTACTGGCAGTGCAGGGTGGGGCGGAGAAACTGATCGCGCATATGGTGACGACCATGATGGTGGTCGCCAGCCATGACTGAGGCCGTCCTCGCGCAAGTTGCCCCGGTAGCTTGGCGCCAGGACGCTCGGATCATCAGTCTGGTGGGTTTGGCGCACTTGACCAGTCATTTTTCGCAACTCCTGATCGCGCCGCTGTTCCCATGGCTCAAGGGCGAATTTGGTTTGACCTACGCCGCGCTGGGTTTTGTCACCACTGTCATTTTTATGGTGTCGGCGGCCAGTCAGGCCGTGGCGGGTTTTGTGGTCGATCGCTTTGGGGCAGGGCTTACGCTGATCGGGGGACTCGCGTGTCTGACGCTCGGCACCGCAGGTTGTGGCTTTAGCACCAGTTACAGCCAGTTACTGGCGGGCGCTG
>CAIPNE010000543.1 GCA_903866355.1 uncultured Gammaproteobacteria bacterium | reverse complement strand
TGACCTGCACCTTCTGACCAATCACCACCGTACCCGTGCGCGAATTGACGATGACCCGCGCCGAGGCTTCACCCGGCGCCAATTCGATGTTTTCAACGATGGACATAAACGAGGCGCGCTGCTCGCCGTTAGCCGGTGTCGCCACCCGCACGGAGGATGCGTCTAGGGCTTGGGCAGCACCCGCACCCAGCACGGCGTCGATGGCGCGTGCCATGCGGGTGGCCGTGGTGAAATCTGGTGCATGCAGATTGAGTGTCAATGCGCGCTCGGTCAGAAACGGCGTAATGACTTCACGTTCTACCGTGGCGCCATTGGGCACCCGACCCACGCTGGGAATATTGACCGAGATGCTCGAACCATCCTTGGTTTGCGCGCCAAAGCCACCCACTACCAGGTTGCCTTGCGCCATCGCATAAATGCCGCCATCGGCACCTTTGAGCGGCGTCATGATAAGGCTACCGCCGCGCAGGCTCTTGGCGTTACCCATGGAGGAAACCGTGATGTCGATGGTGTTACCCGGTTTTGCAAACGGCGGCAGCATGGCGTGCACCATCACCGCGGCAACGTTTTTCAACTGCGGGTTGGCGCCTTCGGGCGTGGTCACGCCCATTTGCAACAGCATATTGCGCACGGTTTGGATGGTGAACGGGGTTTGTGAAGTTTGGTCGCCAGTACCATCCAAGCCCACGACTAGCCCATAGCCCACCAGTTGGTTCTCGCGCACACCCGCTATGGCCGCCAAGTCTTTCACCCGCTCAGCATGGGCCGTCGCTAACGGCAGCAAGGCTGCGCTTATCGTCAAAAAAACTGCTAGAAAACGTGACATATTTTAGGACTCGCTGCTGGTCTAGAAAGGGAACAGAGCGCTGACGAAGAAGCGAGACAGCCACCCCATCTTGCCCGCATCGGCTTCTGCGCCGTCGCCGTTGTACATGATGGTGGCGTCGGCCACTTTGCTAGACGGCACCACATTGTTAGCCGCCACATCCAAGGGCCGCACGATGCCGGAAATCTTCACGTATTCGTTGCCAGAATTGAGATTGAGGCGTTTCTCACCACGCACCAGCAAATTGCCGTTGGGCAGCACATCGGCAATGGTGACGGAAATATCGCCGGTGAGTTTGTTGGTTTGGGCGGTGCCGCTCTGGCCTTTAAAAGTGCTGTTAGAGGCGAGCGAAGTTTCCAAGGTGTTGTCGCCCGAGGCCGCGGTCGCGACCAGCGGCAGCAAGCCCGGCAGTGCAAACGCGGGATTGGCGCCCAAAATCGTGGGGTTGGCTATATTGGTCGCGCTGTCGCGGCTGATATCGTTGGACTGCGACTTGGAGGCATTGGTCACTTCAATCAGACGAATGGTCAGGATGTCGCCGATACGCCGCGCCCGGCTGTCCTCAAACAACACCACATCGTAGCCAGATTGAAAAATGGCCCCGCTAGCGGCTTGGCGCGCCTGCGGCACTTCCAGAGGGGCTGGCAAGCTGGCGGCAAATTCCGGATCACGCACCGGCGTGGTGTTACAGCCAGACAACGCCAAAGCCAGCAACGCGAGTCCGGGCCACCGCGGAAAACCGTCACACGCAGCCCTGCATGACTGACTGACGGTGGATTTTTGACGTTGCTTCATCTGCGTGCCGGCCTCGTTTCGTGACTTCTACTTAGTGCGACTTATAGCGTCTGCGTGATGAACTGCAGCATTTCGTCCTCGGTCTTAATGGCCTTGGAGTTCATTTCGTAAGAGCGCTGGGTCTCGATCATGTTCACCAATTCCTCTACCGGATTAACGTTGGAGCTCTCTACACTGCCCTGCACCAGCGTGCCTAAACCGTTTAATCCGGGCGTGCCCTGCGTGGGGCTACCGCTGGAAACCGTCTCGGTATAGAGGTTCTGCCCCACCGGCTGCAAACCCTGCGGATTGATAAAATCCGATAACAGCACCGAGCCGATCTGGGTGGGGGTGGTACTGCCAGCAGTCAGAGCAGTTACCGTGCCATCCGAGCCGATGGTCAAACTTTTCATTTCCGCCGGAATGGTGATTGCGGGGTCCAGCGTGTAGCCGGAGGAGGTCACCATCTGCCCCTGCGAGTTCATGGAGAACGTGCCATCGCGGGTGTAGGCCGTCGAACCATCGGGCATCAAAATCTGAAAAAACCCACGGCCCTGAATGCCCATATCCAGCGAGTTATCGGTCTGGCTCAGCGTGCCTTGGGTAAAAATTTTGCCGGTGGCGACCGTGCGCACGCCCAAGCCCAACATCAAGCCGGAAGGCAGTTCGGTATTCTGTGAAGAATTGGCACCCGGCTGGCTAACCGTTTGGTAGAGCAAGTCTTCAAACACCGGCCGCCCTTTCTTAAAGGCAGTGGTGCTGACGTTGGCCAGATTGTTAGAAACGACCGCCAGCCGAGTTTGCTGGGCGTCGAGACCGCTACGCGAGATATGTAATGCAGATGCCATCGAAATTCTCCAAGTTATCCGTTGCGAGCGTCAGGCTTACAAGCGCAGCAGGCGCGCGCCGTCGGCGTCGATCGTTTGCGCGGTGCTCATTGCCTTGACGGCCAATTCGTACTGGCGTGAGGTCTCAATCATCGAAATCATTTCTGCCACGGGGTTCACGTTGCTGTGCTCTAGCGCACCACTGACCACCCCGACCGTGGCATCGATAGGCGCCTCTAGGCCAGTTTTCAAACGAAACAGGCCGTCGCTACCTTTGACCAAATCGGTGACGTTGGGCTTCACTAATTTGATGCGGTCTACCTGGGCCAGCGTGTTGGCGTCTTGTCCCAGCGGCCGCATGGAAATAGTGCCGTCGTTGCCGATGAGCACACTGTTCAACGGCGGCAGCGCAATCGGACCGCCGTTGCCCAAGACCTGCTCGCCATGCGCGGTCATCAGTTGCCCAGCTGCATCGAGATGCAATTCGCCCGCGCGGGTGTAGGCCTCTTTGCCGTCGGCCGTGCGCACGGCGATGAAGCCATCGCCGTTGATGGCCACATCGAGGTTATTGCCCGTTTGCTCGAGCGAGCCGGCGCTGAAATCCACGCCCGGGCGCTCGGCCATGGAGAACACCCGCGTGGGTTCTCCATCGCCAAACAAGGGCATTGAACGATAGGCCTCGAGATCCGCCTTGAAGCCGGTGGTGCTCGCATTGGCCAGATTGTTCGCGGCCTGCGCTTGCCCGTTCATCATCTGACGGGCGGCATTCATGGCAAGAAAAATCATGCGATCCATGGCAATAACTCCGGCTCAGAGCTCGTTAAGAAATTTGCAGGATGGCTTGGGTAACGGCGCTTTCGGCCTGAATAACTTGCGTATTCGCCTGGAAATTGCGCTGTGCGACGATCAAATTGACGAGCTCTTGCGAGAGGTCGATGTTGGCGTCTTCGAGTGCCCCGGATTGAATTTGCCCGAAGCTGCCCGTTGCCGGCGAACCCACCAACGCCGCCCCGGACTCAAAAGACTCGGCCCAATTATTGTTGCCCAAGGAGCGCAGGCCCTGAGAATTCGCGAAATTGGCCAGCGCAACCTGACCCTGCACCGTCGACTGACCATTGGTGAAGCGCGCGAAAACTATCCCCTCTTTGTCGATATCCACCCCCGACAAGCGACCCGTCGTATAGCCATCTTGGGTGATCCGATTCACCGCAAACGCCGCGCCGTACTGGGTCATTTCGCTAACATTGATCGTCACGTTGAGCGGGTCACCGCCACCCACTGGGGTAAACGCCGGCAAGGTGATAGCACCACCCGCCGGCACCGACAAGGCACCCGAGGTATTGAAGGCGAGCGGACTGGCCGGGCCGACCGAAGCACCATCGATCTGCGAATTGGTGTCCCAGGTGCCGGACCCAGTCTTCGAAAAATAAAGCTGCAGCAGGTGGGAACCACCTAAAGAATCGTAAACCGTGGTGGCGGTCGTGCTGTTGAAAGTGGCGTTGTTAGTGGCATCGAACGGCGTGACCAGCGGTGGGGTGTCTTCGGAGTCAAGATTGGCGCCGAAGCCCACATTGGTGGTGGCCTTCGGCGCGGTGTTGGCATTGGTAACCCGCAAAGTTTGGAGCGCACCGGAAATCCCCCCCGTGCTGTCGGCGCTAAAAGCTTTTAAGCGCTGGCCATTGCCATTCACCATGTAGCCTTCGCGGTCCAGCCCAAAAGATCCATCGCGGGAGTAAAGCTGCTCGCCCTGCGCATCAACGACAAAAAATCCGTTACCACTGATGGCCAAATCCAAGCCGTTGTCGGTGAAGGTAATATTGCCTTGGGTAAATTGTTGGGCCACTTTGGCGGTGTTAACGCCCTGCCCCGTGGCGGTAGCTGCCACCCCGGCACTGGTGGTTGCAAAGACATCGGAAAATTCCGCACGGGAGGCTTTGAAAGCCGTGGTGTTGGCGTTGGCAACGTTATTGCCAATGGTGCTGAGGTCGGTAGAGGCGGCACGCATGCCGCTGATGGCAGATTGGAACGACATAATATTTTCTCCTAATAAATGGGAATGCGTGGTGAGGATGCGTCGCGCTTAGAAAACGCGGCGGACGGCATCCATGCTCAATGAACCGTATTCAGCTAGGTTTAGCATTGGGGCTTGCCCGTTGCGCGGTAAGGTGACGCTCTCTACCGGCACCCGGACGAGCGAGGTGCCCGCCTCAACCTTGTTATCAACTGTGGCGTCGACCTTCAGCGTGTATTGGCCTGCCGGCAGGCGATTGCCCTGCACGTCCAATCCGTCCCAAGCCAAGTCCTGGATACCGGCATCGGTCTGGCCCAGCGACAAATTGCGCACCACCTGCCCCGCGCTGTCGGTGATAGCCACATTGACTTGGCTGGCGGCCTTTTGCAGTTCGACCCCAAAGACGGGGTCGCTGCCGTCTGCCAAATTGAGTTTGTCGCCTGCCACCAGCACTTGCCGGCCCACCATGGTGGATGCCTGTAAAGCCTGGTTGGATTGCAGGG
>CAIPNE010000542.1 GCA_903866355.1 uncultured Gammaproteobacteria bacterium | reverse complement strand
TGCTCGCGTAGGCGAAAGGAAATCCTTCGATGGCCACGACAGGCGTCAGCCGCGACAGGATCATTCCGGACACGGGGTGCATCTGGATCTCGTTGCGAACCAGCATGTCCACCATGTCATCGGGTCCGCCCAGTTCCCCATTGGGGTGCAGGCTGACCTGCAGAGATCCGTGGGTCAAGCGCGGGATGTCGGGCAGGAACTCGCGCAGCAGGATGTTCAGCGGTGCGCCAGGGTCGATGTCGTGGGCACAACGCCAGGACTGCGATATCTGCATGGACAAGCCCTACTTCCCAGCAACCGTAAGAACGGCCTTAGCCTGGGGTATCCATTTCGCCGTGGTTTCTACGATCTCCGCGCGCAGTCCGGCGCCGTCGATCACCTCGACTTCCATCCCCACTTTCAGGAGCCTCTCCTGCAGTGCGGGCTGCGCGCAGGCCTGGCGCACCGCGGCCTGAAGCTTATCGACGACCGCAGGCTCCATGCCGGCCGGACCAACGATCGACAACGAACCGTTGCTGAACATGCCGTAGCCGAGTTCGCTGAACAACGGGGCACCGGGTGCGTCCTTGTACCGCGTGGTGCCAGATTGCGCCACGATCCTGGCCCGCCCCGAACGGGCCGCGTTCAGGGCAGTGGGCATGTCAAGGTACAGCAGATGTACCTGCCCGCCCATGACTGCGACAGAAGCAGGGCCACCCCCCTGGTAGGGCACGTGGATCATGTCGGCACCCACCTGCTTTGCGGCAATTGAGACGATGAGGTGCGCGGTGGAGCCGACTCCGCTGGATCCGTAGACGACTTTTCCCGGGTTGTCCTTCGCATAACGCAACACTTCCGTGAAGTTACCTGGCATGCCGGAGTGCGCGATGATGGCAGACCGGTAGCTCGCGACCGCCATGATGGGTGTCACGTCCTTTGCCAGGTCGTACGGCCTCGTTTCCGCCAATTCTCCAGCAGTGATCTGCTGCTTCGTGTTGAGCAGCAGCAGCCTATACCCATCCGGCCGCGCGCGGATCACGTTCTGCGTTCCTATGATGCCCTGTGCACCAATGATGTTCTCGATGACGACGGGTTGCCGCAAGGCCTTTTCCAGGTCAGGCTGGATGGCACGCGCAACAGCATCGTCGAGACCGCCAGGGGGCTTGGAAACCACGAGCTTGATCGCCCGGTCGGGGTAGCTCGTGTCGGCTAAAGCCGGATTCAGGCCGTGACCAAGCAAGCCCGACGCTGCGATGTATTGGATGGATCTGCGCCTAGAAACCATGATGTCTCCTTAAGTTGACGTACACCCAGCGGGTGCTGGAACAAATTTACCACTGGGCTTCTCTGAACTCTCATTATTTGATCTGATCGGGGGTATCACATGTTGAAAAAGAGAGTCAGCGCTGCATGACCAAATCGCCGCACTTGCCCGGCGTCAGCGACCCGATCCCGTTCTGCAGACCCAGCGCCCGCGCGCCCATAGCTGTAGACGGTGCGCATGCTCCGCTGTGACGACTTGGCCACAATGCCGCTCAACAACCTTGCTGCCACTTTGGTCCTGGCCGCGGATCGCCGCAGCGTGGATATGGTGATGGTGGATGGCTCGATCCTGAAGTGCCATGATCGCGGCGGACATTGCCGCGCTCCGCAGCACCGTCGGAACGACGCGAGAGCGGCTGTAGGAAGTTGCCCAAAGTTTGAAGTGCTGCAGACTGCGGAGTAGCTGCCGCCTACGTTCATGACACGATCATGTCGGGCGTCCACAACCCGCTGGCGGCGGCCAGGTGGTCGCGTGACCGGGTGACGTCGCGCAGAACGGCGGCTACGTCATGACCGACCAGCTGACCCTGCCACTTGCGCAGGCGACCGCCAACCATGACGGTGTCTACGCTTTGCGCATCTGCACCGATGACGACATGTGCAACCGCGTTGTTCAATGGACCGTCGTTGATGCCATCGGTGCGTACCAGCACCAGATCCGCTTGCTTTCCCGGCGTCAAGGAGCCAGTCTCGGAGCCTAGGCCACAGGTACGCGCACCCCCAATGGTCGCCATGCCCAATACCTCGCGGACGGTGAGTGTGCGGCTTGGGTTTTCTGCGCCCGTTGCCCAATAGGCGTTTGACAGCACCCGCTGAATCGTGAAGATGGCGCGCATCTGGGCAAACAGGTCGGAGCACAAGCTCACTTCGATATCGACGCTGATGCCGGTGCGATCGAGCAGGCCAAAGTCCATCGCGCCTTGGATCGGTGGGACGGAGTTGCCCAGGCCGCGCAGGGTCGAGTCGGACGTCGGCGCCAACACCAGCCCGACACCGTGGTCCGACAGCGCCTGCAGGACCTCCGGGGTGAATCCAGTGCCGTGGATCAGGGACACGTCGGGTCCCAGCTCCCCGGCTGAGGCCATGTCAAGAACCTTCTGCGCCGAAGACACCGGGCGCAGCGGGGTTGCAATGCCGAACACGCCGTCCGTGGTGATACCTAGCCCCAGTTTTCTGGCCATCTGGTAGTACTGTGGCTCGAGCGGACTGCCCATGCGACAGGTGACGAGCTGATCGCGTGAGGAGAAATAGGTCTTCACCAGGCGCTCCAAGTCGGCCGGAAAAGGTGGCTGCGATGAGCCAGTTCGGGGTCGTGCCGGGGTGAACACGGATCTCAGACCGGACTGGCGATGGGCCGACACCGCGGCATCAGCGATCTCCGGAGACTTGCTGACATGGGCGTAATCCAGCAGCGTCGTGATTCCGCTGTGAAGAGCCGACAGGGTGCACATCATCGTGGCGGCATGCACGTCCTGCGGC
>CAIPNE010000541.1 GCA_903866355.1 uncultured Gammaproteobacteria bacterium | reverse complement strand
GCCATCACCTGCACCGCGTGGTCGCTATCTCGGCGGTTTTTCGCAGCGATGACCGGCTGAGCGTGTGGTCGCTGGGCGAAGAAGACGCCACCGAGGCCGACCTACTGCGCCGGTTCTTTGAAGGCCTAGAGCGCTATACGCCCACCTTGGTGTCTTGGAACGGCGGTGGCTTCGACCTGCCGGTACTCCATTACCGCGCGTTGCTGCACGGGATCCCGGCCAGTCGTTACTGGGATACCGGCAACGACGACCACACGTTTCGCTATAACAACTATCTGGGCCGCTTTCATTGGCGCCACATTGATCTCATGGACGTGCTCTCGGGCTACCAGCCGCGTGCTGCCGCACCGCTGCACGATATCGCCAGCCTGTTGGGTTTCCCCGGCAAGGTGGGGATGAGCGGCAAAGATGTGTGGCCAACCTATCTCGCCGGCGGCTTGGCGGCCATTCGCGCTTACTGCGAAACCGATGTCCTCAATACTTGGCTGGTGTATCTCAATTTTGAGCGCATGCGCGGTAATTTGTTGGGCAGTGCTTATGCCGACGAATTAACCCGCGTGCGTCGTCATCTTGCCGACTCGGCCAAACCTCACTTTTTGGAGTTCTTAGCAGCATGGCCGGACGTCGCCGTCACACCCGTCAACAATTAAACGCCCTGCCGATCGTCACCGGTGTGCTCGTCGAACGTCTCTCCCACGAGGGGCGCGGCGTAGCCCGAGTGGACGGCAAAACCGTGTTCATCGACGGCGCGCTGCCGGGTGAAACGGTTAGTTTTCGCTATACCAGTCGCCACGGCCAGTTTGATGAAGCCACGGCAACCGAAATTGCTAACGATCACGCCGATCGCGTGGTGCCAGGTTGTGCGCACGCAGCGCGCTGTGGCGGTTGTAGCCTGCTGCATTTTGCGCCAGACGCCCAAGTGACCCACAAGCAAGCTATGCTGCTGGAATTGCTATTACACCAAGCCTAGCTAGTGCCCGAACGCGTTTTGCCGCCCGTGACGGCGCCGCGTTGGGGCTATCGCCGACGGGCCCGCCTGAGCGCGCGAGTAGTCGCGAAGCGCGCCGAACTGCTGCTGGGTTTCCGCGAAAAATCCGCCCATTTTGTGGCCGACATCACCCGCTGCGAAACCCTCATTCCAGCAGTGGGGCAGCACCTAGTGGCAATCCGCACGATGCTCAACACGCTGAGCTGTGCGGCACAAATTCCGCAGGTGGAAGTGGCGGCCGGCGACACCGAGGTGGCGTTGCTCATTCGGCATATGACGCCACTGAGCGCGGAGGACCTTGTCCAGTTGCGCGCATTTGCCCACACCAGTGGCCTACGAATTTATTCCCAACCCGGCAACATCTCGACCCTGCTTCGGCTGGACGGTCCTGAAGAACCGCTGACCTATACGGTGGCCGGGTTGACCTTAAATTTTCAGCCGGGAGATTTTGTGCAGATCAATGGCCCCATCAACGCACAAATTGTGCCCTTGGCTTTGGAGCTTCTAGCGCTCACGGCGCAAGACACAGTGCTCGATTTGTTCAGCGGCCTCGGCAACTTCACCCTGCCGATCGCCACGCACGCCGGGCAGGTGATGGGCATCGAAGGCGACGCTGGGCTAGTGGCGCGGGCGCGCGACAATGCCACGCGCCTCGGGCTGGCGAATGCCCGCTTTGAAGTGGCAGATTTATTTACCGAGGCAGGTATCAAAGGGATCCCGCGCGCACCGTGGACGCGGCTGTTGCTCGATCCGCCCCGTAGCGGCGCGGCCGAAGTCCTCGCCGCGCTCGACCTGCGCAAGGTTGAGCGGGTGTGTTATGTCTCCTGCAACCCAGTCACGCTAGCCCGTGATGCGGCCACGCTGGCTTACGTGCACGGCTATACGCTCACTGCGGCCGGCGTGATCGATATGTTTCCGCAGACGACCCATGTGGAATCGATCGCGCTGTTTGAACGTCGCTAAGATCACCCTAACGAGGCTGGCAGCGCTGCTGCTGCTGACGGCCTTGGCTGCCTGTGTCCGGCCACCAGACCAGGTGGCGCAGGTGGGGCTGGCCAGCGCGCCCATTACCCTCGATCCGCGCTACGCGACTGACGCCACTTCCTGGCGCTTGTGTCGCCTGCTGTTCGAAGCGCCAGCTGGCTTCGACGCGGCGTTCATGCCCATTCCGGCGTTGATGAGTTGGCAGCAGATCGGGCCTCGGCGCTACCGTTTTACCTTGGCCGGCGAACATCATTTTAGTGATGGCACGCCGCTGACCACGGCCGATGTGGCGGCCACCTATCGGGCGGTGCTCGATCCCACGCTGGCTTCGCCGCACCGCGCCTCGCTAGCCAATCTGGCGCGTATCGATATTCTCGACGCCAACCGCATGGAGTTTTCTTTGCACAAACCTGACCCCCTGTTTCCGGGGCTACTGGTCATTGGGGTGATGCCGGCGGCAGCGGCGGGTTTGCCAGCCACTGCGACACCTAGCGTAGGCAGTGGCGCCTTTGTGCTCGCCGCGCCACCCAGCCCCAAGCGCTATGCGCTGCAGCGGCAGCGCGACGGGCAGCGCGTAGATTTTGTGGTGGTCGAAAATGAAACCACGCGAGTCCTTAAATTGGCCCGTGGCGAACTGGATTTGCTGCAGGGAAGTCTGGCGCCCGAGAACGTGGCGTGGCTGGCGCGTCAACCAGACATTGCCGTATCCCGGCAGGCCGGCAGCACGTTTAGCTATCTGGGTTTTAATCTTGCCACGGGCCCCACGCAGGCTATCGAAGTCCGTCAGGCCATTGCGCTGGCCATCGATCGCGCCGCAATCGTCGACCATGTGCTGCGTGGTCAGGCGCGTCTTGCCGAGGCCATCCTCGTGCCCGAACACTGGGCCGGGGCACCAGCCTTGCGCCCTTTGCCACACGATCCGGCGCGTGCCCGTGCGTTGCTGTCGGCCATGGGATACCAACCGTCCAAGCCGCTGCGGCTGTCCTACAAAACGTCCAGCGACCCGCTACGACTGCGAATCGCCGCGATTTTGCAGGCTCAGCTAGCGGAGGTTGGTATTCAGATGGATATTCAAAGCTACGACTGGGGGACTTTTTATGCCGATATCAAGGCCGGTCGTTTTGCGCTGTACGGCCTGTCGTGGGTGGGCTTACAGTTGCCCGATATTTTTCGTTACGCTTTCCGCAGTGATTCACTGCCCCCCGCGGGCGCTAATCGTGGGCACTATGCGAGCGTCACTGCCGATGCGCTGATCGACGCCGCCCAAGCCAGTCCCGAACTGGCCGAACGCGCGGCGCGCTACCGCGAACTACAGGATCTGCTGGCCCGCGATCTACCCTACGTTCCCTTGTGGTATGAGGATTTTATGGTGGTGCAAAGGACTCGGTTGGTGGGTTACCAAACCAACGCCAGTGGCGATTTTGATGGGCTGGCGATGGTCACGCTGAGGTCCTCCCCATGAGCCCCCCACGCAGCATTGAAATAGACCTCCAACGCCAGCGCCTGCGCTACTTTGAACAAGGACGCATGGTGCGTGAGTACTGGGTTTCCACCGCCGCTAACGGGCCGGGGGAATTACGCAACAGTGAATGCACGCCGCGCGGCCGGCACGCCATCGCACGCAAAATTGGCGCGGGCGCGAGTGCCGGTACCGTGTTCAGTGGACGCCTACCTACCGGCGAAGTTTGGTCACCCGAGTTTGCGGCGACCCAGCCCCCGGGGCGCGACTGGATCCTCACGCGCATCCTGTGGCTAACGGGGTTGGAGCCCGGATTTAATCAGGGTGGAGAAGTGGATACCTTCGCGCGGTATATCTATCTGCACGGCACGCCGGACACCTCGCCTTTAGGCGCGGTGGGTTCGCGGGGCTGTGTGCGGCTGCGCAACGTTGACATCATTGAGCTGTTCGATTGCGTGGAGGAGGGCGACCCTGTTTGGTTGTTCCCGTGAGCCACAAGGTCAGTGCTAGCCGCCAACGCTGCGGGTTGCCGGAACGATCGCTGGCCGCATCTTCGCAGCTCTTATTGGTTGCCCCTTAGATTAATCCGGCGCGCCTGGGCAGGATTTTTATCTGCGAACGCCCTCGCGATGGCCAGACCAGCAAAGGCCAGTACGCGCCGTTAATCCGGCACTAGCGCGGGCCAAGGCCCCACCACTTCCGCACCGTGGCATCCCAAAAAAAATCTGGGCGAGCGAAAGCGGTTTCAGCAGGGTTAACGAACAGGGTTGGGTGGCCTCGGTGGGGCATTGTGAGCGGCCCGCGTCAGCGTGCGGTGGTTGTCTGTCCGTCAGGCGCGAGTTTTGGCGTTCTCCCGCACGATTTCCCGTGCGAGTTGCTGCACATGGCGGTCGAACAACACAAGCTCGCCGCCCGTTTTGACCGCCGCGATTGCGAGGCGGCCAATCAGCATCAAAAGCAAAATGACGATAATCCACGCTACAAAGTAGGAGAGCCGAAAGCCCAGCACGGAGTCGGTATCCGAAGCCGGGCTGGTCGGCGCTGCGGGGTTGGTCGCCTCGTCAGGGACGCTCGCGTTGCGGCTGGCGCGCGCGAGCGATTGATCCAGATTAGAGCCGCGCTCGATGGCTTTAGCCATGCGCTCGATGCCTGCGGG
>CAIPNE010000540.1 GCA_903866355.1 uncultured Gammaproteobacteria bacterium | reverse complement strand
GGTCGATCTGCCACCAGTGTTTCAGGCCGCCATCCGCTTTGTGTGGGCCGCCCGATTAGGTCGTCTGAAATCATGTCGTGGATCTCGTCCAAGCGGTCCAAACGTCCATGCACATCGCCCACAGCATAGATTCGTTCGCCTTCAGCCAGTGATGCAGGGGCTATTCGTGGCATGATTTCGACTCCGCTTGACCAATCCAACTATCGCATTTCCCGGCGACGGCAACAGCAGCTAGGCATCGTCGATCTCGACGCGTCCGGTCAGCAAGCCTAACTGCGGGCTTTCTTCCTGGGGTTTGGCTGCTTGCTCACGCTGTTGGTGTGCGGCCCAACTGTCCTTGGCTGCAAGGTCGGCGAAGGCTACGGCGGCCAACGCCTGTCCATAATGTCGAAGCGTCCACAGCCCAGCGCCCACTATGACATCGATCTGCTGGGGACTACATTGTGCGTTGGTAAAGTCATAGGCTAGCTTGAACTGCACATAGTTGCTGTCGCCATCATCAAGGCAGGAGAGCCTGCCAAGGCGCAGTTCGCAGTTGATGATATTGATCAGGCGGGCCGCTTCGCCCATCCGTTCGGGACCAATAGCAAAGGGTGAGTAGAGGAAGACAGTCACGGTCTCCCGCTCCTCGTTGGTCTCGACGTAAAGCCGGGTGCGCTGCCCATCGTTATTGAAGCGCGTCGCCAAGGTTGAAAGACGAGCGCCCTGATCGATCTCCAACTCGTCATCCCAGCCTTGCATCTCGATGTAGCTGGCGACGACAGCGGTAAGTGGCATTTCCGCTGCCGTACCGCCCGACGCTTCCGGTTCCTGTTCAACCATATCTGTCTCTCCCGTCTGAGCCATGGGCTCCAACTGCGTGAAGGGGGTTATGGCAGGTGAGTGCGTCAGAATTGGACATGGTTGTGCGGGCCAAGTTCTCCAATGGCCTGGATGGGCACGTCGATCCTGCTTCCCGCTCCCGTCATGCCGCGTTCACAGCATCAGAAGTGCGCCCTGCAAGGGCAGATGCAGCACCTGCCGCGTTACCTCCCGCCCGGTCGCGGCACGGAGTGCCCCGGCATAGGCCGAAAGCTGCGGGGCATATTCGGCAACCAATTCGGGCCAGCCTGCCTTGTCGCCCGGGTTGGATTTATGGTCGTAAACGGCCAGCCCCGCTGCATGCTCGACAACCAGATCAGCCCGTCCAGACAGCATCTGGCCACCGGTTATGGAGATCACCGGCCATTCATGTCGGCGCGTCGCTCCGGGCCACTCCGAGGCGAGATGCGTCCAAAGCCTATCGGCCGCGAGCAGGGCATCGGCCACCGACAGTTCGGAGGCCCCCCAGCCCTGCAGCAGTCGGCCGGCGCAGGCGAGGCGCCATTCACGAGAGGCCCCGGGACGATCCGCCGCGAAGAAGCCATGCAACGCCTCCCCTACCCGCTGCATGTCTGCAGGGCCGGTCAGCGGAAGCCTGGCGCCCAGTTGGATGACCTCGAATGCCGGCGCGATTCCGCCGATCAGCGCGCTTGGCCGCTGCCGCCGCGAAGGAAAGTCTGGTGCCGGTCCGCTTGGCAGTGACGTCGTCCAGGTTGGAGCCGCTGTGGGGATATTGCTGGTCGGCGCGTCCAAGGTTTCGACCACCATGGCCAGGGGTTTGCCATGTAGCCGCACCGCCTCACCTGTTGGTGGGAGTTCCAATGGGCGGGGATCACCCGGCAGCAGATCGAGCCAACCGACGGACAGCTTCGTCTCGGCTTTGCTCTCTTTCAGGCGGGGCGCCAGGATGAGGTAATCTCGAGCCCGGGTCAGCGCCACATAGAGCAACCTGAGCTGCTCAGCCGCCGTTTCACGCCGCGCCAACTCGCCCTCTTCGGTGGCGAGGGCTGATGTGTCCAGGTGCACATTCTTGGCCTGGGCGCCATACGGCCAAGGCCACAGCCGGACCCAGCGGTCGCGCAACGGGTCTGCCGGATCAAGGCCGCCAGGCCCGCCCATGGCCACCGGCTTGTTGAACAGGCGCGGTTCGTCGTCGGCATCTAGGTCCGCCAGGATGACGCAGGGCCATTCCAGCCCCTTGGACCGATGGCAGGTCAACACCTGCACCGCATCCGGGTCGGGACTGGCCGGCTGCTCCACTTTGTCCTGCGCCTCGATCCATGCTGCCAGGCCAGCCGCGCTGCCCGGGGCGCGGTCACGTTGGCACGTGGCTTCGTATTCCGCCGCCAGACCTCGCAACGCGCCGAGGTTGGCATGCCGCGCTGCCGGGTCCCCCCAGCGCGGGAGTAGCGCGGGGAGATCGAGAACCCGGATCGCCAGATCCAGCGCCTCCGCCGGTGTCAGCCGGAGCAGTTCGGGCCGCGCCGCATCCAAGGCTCGGGCAAAATCCATTTGTCGCAGTGCCTGGGGCCCCGCGCCTTCGGCCAGTGTGGCATCCAACCATGCCGGACGCATCGCATCACCCTCCAGAAGGTGGGCGATCTCGGCCAGGGCAAGGCTATCGCTGGCATCGGCAAGCGCCCGCAGGCCAGCCAAGGCCAGAGCACATTCCGCCCGCTCCAGCAGACCGTC
>CAIPNE010000539.1 GCA_903866355.1 uncultured Gammaproteobacteria bacterium | reverse complement strand
GGCACTCATAGCGCGCTTACTCCGTCGTATTTTTGTCCAAGTCCGCAAAGACTTCTTTGGCGGTACGAAACGAATCTACTGCCGCGGGCACGCCGCAGTAGATGGCCACCTGCAGGAAAATTTCGCGAATTTCCGTGCGTGAAACACCATTGCGCAGTGCCCCAGCCAAATGGAGTTTGAGTTCGTGGGGCCGATTGAGCGCCGCCAACATGGCGAGATTCAGCATGCTGCGAGTTTTTTTCGGCAGTTCCTCACGACCCCACACCGCACCCCAGCAATACTCGGTTACTAGCCGCTGCAAGGGCAGGTTGAAATCCGTTGCGGAGGCGATGGACTGCTCCACGTATTCGGCGCCCAAAACGGATTTTCGGATCGCCAAACCGCGTTCG
This sequence comes from uncultured Gammaproteobacteria bacterium, assembly GCA_903866355.1. GTDB lineage: Bacteria > Pseudomonadota > Gammaproteobacteria. The sequence goes on along the minus strand of CAIPNE010000539.1, from coordinate 8,557 downwards.
AAAAGTTCGTCATTCATGGTCTTGCTCCCAGTTGAAAAATAGCCTTGTCAGGCCCGCGGCGCGGCCGTTCAGCGAGGATGCTCGGCTGACGCCACGGTGTTCGCGCGCAGGCTGTGCGCCAGTTCGCCGGCGTCCTCGCTGCGCTCAAGTTCGTTGATGGCACGCTCGATGGTCTCGGCGCGGGCTGCGCCAAAAGCTTCTTCCACGGCGCTCCGAAAACGGCTGCGCACGGCGGCTGTGGTGGCGTTGATGACGTTGTCGAGACGGCTGCGGTGGATGGCCCCGCCCATCTCGTGAACGATCACTTCACCGCCTTGCCGAGCGGGATAGGCCGCCGTCATCGTCTCATCGATTTCTAGCTGCGTGACGCTAATTAAGCGGTGCAGCTCGGCATCATCCAGCAAGGTAAAGTTATGCTCAGTCATGCTGCCTAGCAGTAAGGCCGCCGCCACGTTGTATTGGATGCTCATCTTGGCCTGCAGGATGTGCGCAAACGGTCCGCGATAGTCGCAACCCGGGTAACGTGCGCCGGCGCGGGGTACCCGCACCGTGATGGCGAGGATACGTTGCGCGGGCAGGCTGGTGGTGCGCGCAAGCGCTAACGCTGCGAGACTTGGGGTTTGCGCAAAATTACAGGCCGGCACGGGTTTGTGGTAGACCGATAAAATTTCAGGCCTATCGGCAAACAAGGCCATCTGCTGGCCGGCCTCGGGCTTGCCCAGCGCGGCAAACAAGCCGGCCTCGCCCTCGAGCGCGGAGGGTGACGCGAAGGCACCGGCGGCGGCCAAGCGCGCCGCAGTCATCCCATTGCGCGCGGCAAAGCCCGCTTGAAAAAACATCTCGCTGCCACCCGTATGCGCCCACTGGTTGAAGCCCGCCGTGGCGTTGGTTCCCAGCGCGAGGGCGCTGGTGGTGGCGCTCACATTGAGGCCCAGCAAGCGCGCGCTAGCCGCCGCTGCCGCTATCGGCCCGGTGATCCCGGTAGGCCGGTGGATGCGGGCGATGTCGGCGTCCATCACCGCGCGTCCCACTTGGGCGCCCACTTCGTACCCGACGACCGCGGCGGCGATAAATTCGGCACCGCTGACCCGCTGCGCTTGCGACAAAGCCAACAGCGCGGGCAACACCACAATGCCTAAGTGGCTGATGCTGCCCGAATGCATGTCCTCGCGCACCAGCCCGTGGGCCATGACGGCATTGGCGAAAGCGGCGTCGATGGTGGACACCGCGACCGCGCCGCCAATGATCGTTGCACCGTCGCGCTCTACCCGTTCCGCCAGCGCGCTGGCTTGTTGGCTCCACGGCAAGTCGCGTGACTCACAGGCACAGCCGATGAGGTCCATCAGGCAAAGCTTTACCTTATCGATGACCTCGCGGTCTGGGGTGCTGGCCGTGTAGGCAACGCAGGCCTCAGCCAAACGCGCGGCCAGCGGCTCGCGGGTCGCTGCCAGCGAGGTGGGCGGATGCGGGGGCAGTGACCGAGACATGCGGGTGCGCTAGCCACGCACCGTTACGCCGGCCCAGGTCTCCACCACTCGGCACACGCTGGTGAAATCAGAATCCGGGCCGTAGACAGCATTGGTGACGGCCAGCATCTGGCGGACCGCCGCGCCCACGACCATCGGTACGCCCAAAGCCTCCGCCTCATCGATGCACAGCCGGACATCTTTATAAGACAGGCCGGTGGCGAAGCCGAAGTCGAACGTTCCGGGCAGGATTGCCCGCGGGAATTTGTCTTGGGTGGCGCTGTTACGGCCGCTGCCGGCGTTAATAACGTCCAGCATGAGGGTTGGATCAAGGCCCGCCTTCACGCCCATCACTAAGACTTCTGAGGACACCGCGACGGCAGCAGCGGAGAGCAGATTGTTGGCGAGCTTCATGGTTTGCGCCTGTCCGGCGGTCTCGCCGAGGTGGAACACTTGGCCAAATAGTTTGAGCAGCGATTCCAGTTCCTCGAAGACGGCCCGCGCGCAGGCGACCATCACCGCTAACGTGCCTTGGGTTGCGCCCGCAATCCCCCCACTCACGGGGGCATCGACGTACACAATGCCGCGCTCCGCCAGCCCCTGCGCAACCAGCCCCGCTGTGCGCGGCCCGATGGTCGAGAAATCCACCACCCGCCGGACCACCGAACCCTCGATGAGGCCGTCTCGGCCGAGTGCCACGCTGCGGACAATCTCGGGGCCCGGTAGGCTGATAAAAATGACTCTCGCTGCCTGCGCTACGGCGGCCGCCGACGCTGCGCGGATCGCGCCGCGTTCCACTAGCGCCGCCATGGCGCTCTCGCTCGTATCGAACACCACGACTTGGTGCCCGGCGTTGAGGAGTCGGGTTGCCAGTGGGCCACCCATACGCCCGATACCCACAAAGCCCACCGTTGAATCTTCCATATGGGGTCCTCCCGGTTGCGCGGCAGTTCATTGAAGTTCGTCGATTGATGCTAGCGGGTTGGCGCGCGTTTTACATCCGCAAGCCCTACCGGACGCCCGCGCATGGCGAGGCATCACGGCGGAGTTCAACGTGACCCGCTCAACGCCTAGTCTGGCGAGTGGGCGCTGTCAGGACCGCTTGCGCGTGACGCGCACCACCGGTTTCACGCGGCGCACTAGCCGAATGACGTCCGCAAGATGTTTACGATCGCGCACGGCGATGATGAAGCGAATGTTGGTATTACGCTCGTTTCGTTCGGAGAACGACACGTCTTCAATGTTGGCGTTGGCATCAGCCAACGCCGTCGCAATGGTGGCCAGGGTGCCGCGTCGGTTGATGACATCCAACGAGAGTTCCACGCTGAACTCCCGATCGATACTGGGCGCCCACTGGACATCGATCCATTTTTCCGGCGCGCTGCGGTATTCGGCCACATTCGCACATTGTTGTTGATGAACCACGATGCCGCGACCGGCAGTGAGGAAGCCGATAATGGAGTCGCCCGGCAGCGGGTAACAGCATTTAGGAAAGCTCACTACCATGCCTTCCGTACCCCGGATGGCGAGCGGGCTGCGCGGCCCCTCACTGCTGCCCCGGCGGCGCTGTTGCTGTTTCCCGGTTTCGGAGTCTTCGGGCGGTCGCTCAGGCTGGAGGAGCCGCAGTACCAGCGGGGCAGGGCGATTACCCAGCCCAATTTCCATAAACAAGCGCTCGGCACTCTCCAGCTTGAGACTGGTCAGCACGCTCGCCAGCAGGTCATCCGGCAGCTTGGCCAAACTCAGGCCGGCCGAATCGAGCTCTCGCTCCAGCATGCGACGACCCAGTGCTTGGGCTTCGTCGGTCTGCAGATTTTTAAGATAGTGACGAATGGTGGCGCGAGCTTTGCCGGTCACCACAAAGGTCAGCCACGAGGGGTTGGGGCGCGCGCCCGGCGCGGTCACAATTTCGACCGTTTGACCGGTAGCGAGTGGGGTTCGCAACGGCGCTAGCTGACGATTGATCCGGCACGCCACGCAGGTATTGCCGAGGTCGCTGTGGATCGCGTAGGCGAAATCGACCGCCGTCGCGCCACGCGCCAGCGCCATGATCGAACCCTTGGGCGTAAACACGTAGACCTCGTCGGGGAACAGGTCAATTTTGACGTGCTCGAGAAATTCCTGCGAATTGCCCGCCTGTTGCTGCATTTCCAAAATGCCGCGTAACCATTCGCGGGCACGTTTATTGGCGCTTTTCGCCGCCCCATCGCCGGTCTTATACAGCCAGTGTGCGGCGATCCCAGCCTCGGCCACCTGCTCCATTTCATTGGTGCGGATCTGCACTTCGATGGGCACGCCAAAAGGTCCAAACAGCACGGTGTGCAGCGACTGATAGCCGTTGCCTTTAGGGATGGCGATGTAGTCTTTGAACTTGCCGGGCACGGGCTTGTACAGGCTGTGCAAAATACCCAGCGCGCGGTAGCAGGTGTCGACCGAGTCAACCAAGACTCGAAAGGCGTAGACGTCGTTTACCCCGGAAAAATCTAGCTGCTTTTCCCGCATTTTTTGGTAGATGCTGAACAAATGCTTTTCGCGGCCCAAGACGTGGGCCACCAGTCGCTCCTGTCGCAGATGCCGCTTGATGCGGTCTTTAATTTTATCTACCACCTCTTTGCGGTTGCCGCGCACGCGGAGCATTTCCTGGCGAATTACCCGGTAGCGCAACGGATACAGCACTGAGAAGCCTAGCTCTTCCAACTCCAGCCGAATGCTGTTGATGCCGAGGCGCTGTGCAATAGGGGCGTAGATTTCGAGGGTTTCGCGGGCGATGCGGCGGCGCTTCTCGGGGGCTAGCGCCGCTAATGTGCGCATGTTGTGCAGGCGATCGGCGAGCTTGACGAGGATCACGCGGATGTCATCCGCCATCGCCATCAACATGCGCTGAAAGTTGCGCGCTTGGGTTTCTGCGTGTGACTCGAACTCGATCTGCGTGATCTTGGAGAGCCCCACCACGATGGCAGCTACTTCTCCGCCAAATTCCTCTGAGACCCGGTCACGATCGACAGCCGTGTCTTCGATGACGTCGTGGAGTATCGCCGCGACCAGCGTTTCGTGGTCCATGTGCATGTCGGCGAGAATGAGCGCGACTGCCAGCGGATGCTGGATGTAGGGTTCTCCCGACTGGCGCAGCTGCCCCGCGTGGGCAAGTTCGCCAAATTCGTACGCCCGGCGCACCTGTGCCACTTGGTCTGGCAAGAGATAGGCGCTGATGCGCCCGCACAGGTCGTCGACCTGGAGAATTTCGCGTTGCGCGTTCAAGCACTGCGCCCCTTAATTGGCGGCGCAATGTTGAAGCAGAGGGAAAGCGCGCGGTAGCAAGGGCTGGGCGCCCGTTGCGGGCGTCACGCGCGCCAAGGCTTCAGGGGTAGTCGGGCGGCGCGGAATCCTGCGCCAGGTAGGCCGCCTCGGCGAGCTCGTATTCTTCGGCGGCGCGCCGTTTGGCTTCGATGTCATCCAGAATATGATGGCTCATCAGGCCGGCGGCGATTTCGCGCAGGGCGATAACGGTGGGTTTGTCGCCTTCTTCGGGTACGAGCGCTTGCGCACCACGCGCGACCTGACGGGCACGGCGGCTGGCTGTGATGACGAGGTCAAAGCGGTTGTCGACGAACGGGAGGCAGTCTTCTATGGTAATTCGGGCCATCGTTTTCTCGCTAAAATCATTGGAAATTCAAGGGCGGAGGATAGCAGAGGGTTGAATTCGATACTATCGCCGGGGTTTGGGGCGTGGCGTTAGTGTCGTACCCGCAGCCGGGCGGCCCGCATAATTGCGCTGAGATCGGCGAGTGCGTGGTCAAAGGAATCGTTGAGCACCACATAGTCGTACTCGCTCTGATGGGCCAGTTCATCGGCGGCCGCCGCCATTCGCCGCTCGATAGTCGCCGCATCGTCCTGTTGCCGTCCTTCCAGTCGCTCGCGCAAGGCCGCGGTGGATGGCGGCACAATAAACACGCTGATGGTTTCCGGAAACAGCTTGCGAATACGGCGGGCGCCCTGCCAATCCAGCTCTAAAATCACATCAAAACCTGCCGCCAGCGTATTGAAAACGCTGGTCCGCGCCGTGCCATAGCAATTGCCAAAGACGACCGCGTGTTCTAGAAATTCACCGGCTGTAACCATTTGCGCAAAAGTGGCCGAGTCAATAAAAAAATAATGTTCGCCCTCAATTTCACCGGGCCGTCGCGGTCGTGTGGTGTGCGACACCGAGAGCGTAAGCCCCGGCGTTGCGTCCAGCAGGCTCTTGTTCAAGCTGGTTTTGCCCGCGCCCGAGGGGGCCGAGATAATGATTAATTGTCCGTTTACGGCAGGGCGTTTCATTCTAAATTCTGGATTTGTTCGCGGACCTGCTCAATGAGTACTTTGAGATCCACCGCCGCGCTGGAACTATCAATATGCGCCGACTTCGAGCCCAGTGTGTTGGCTTCGCGGTTGAGTTCTTGCATGAGGAAGTCCAGTCGGCGACCCACGGCCTGATCGCGCTGCATCACCCGCTGAACTTCCTGTAGATGGGTTTCCAGACGGTCTACCTCTTCGGCTACATCCAGTCGTTGGATGAGCAGCGCACACTCTTGCTCGACCCGTACCGGATCCAGTGTGCCCGCGAGATCTTGGATTTTCGCCGCGTGGCGGCTGCGTAGTGCGGCGATAATTTCCGGTACCCGACGCCGCATCGTGTGGGTAATTTCGTGCATATCGGCGCAGCGGGCCAGTACCAGCTCCTTCAGTTTCGCGCCTTCACGGTCACGGTTGTCGACGAACTCATCGAGCGCTTGGTCGAGCAGACCCAACAAAGTGGCCCCTAGTTCATCGAAATTGATCTCCGGGGCTTCCATCACGTGGGGCCAACGCAGGACGTCGAGCGGATTGATGGGGGCAGCGTTGGTCATCAGCGCGGCCACTGCCGCCGCCGCCGTGATCACTTGGTGAGCGAGTTCGGTGTTGACGCGCAGTTCAACCGCATGGCGTGCTGTGGCTTCGACGCGCAACGAGCAGTCCACCTTGCCGCGCGTACAGCGCGCCGCAATCCGCGCGCGAACTTCGCTGTCGAGTAAGCGCAGGTCTTCGGGTAGTCGCAGCCCCACTTCGAGAAAGCGGTGATTGACTGAGCGTAGCTCCCAGATGGCACGACCCCAGGTGCCGGTTGTTTCGAGACGGGCGAAGGCCGTCATGCTGCGCGCCATGGGAAGCTCCTGTAGGGTCATCAATATTGGCCGTTAATCTTAACGACCAGAACCGGTCCGCGCCACGCACGGCGGCTATACTGTGGGTCCTTCTCCAGTGTGGATGTTTCCGATGCCCAACCGACCCAGCGGCCGCGCTCCCGACGAATTACGCGTGGTGCGTTTCACCCGCGGTTACACCCAGCACGCCGAAGGTTCGGTATTGGTGGAGTTTGGTCACACGCGGGTGCTGTGCACGGCCAGCGTTGAAGACCGCCCTCCAGCCTGGATGAAAGGCAAAGGTATGGGCTGGATCACCGCCGAATACGGCATGTTGCCGCGCGCCACGCATACCCGTTCACGCCGCGAAGCCGCGCAGGGTAAACAGGGTGGTCGGACGCTAGAAATTCAACGCCTGATTGGCCGCTCGCTGCGCGCGGTCATCGACCCCTACGCGCTGGGCGAGCGGGCCATCCTCATCGATTGCGATGTGTTGCAAGCAGATGGCGGCACGCGCACCGCGGCGATCACCGGTGGCTATGTGGCGCTGGTCGATGCCATCCGTCATCTCATGAAACAACGTGTGATCAACAAAAATCCCATCCACGGTGCGATCGCGGCGGTGTCCGTCGGGATTAGCCAAGGCGTGCCGGTTCTGGATCTGGACTACGCAGAAGATTCTTCGGCCGAGACCGACCTCAACGTGGTGATGAACAACGCGGGTCACTTCGCCGAGATTCAAGGCACGGCCGAAGGCCATGCTTTTCGTCGCGACGAACTCAACGCCATGCTCGACTTGGCCCACAAGGGCATCCGCGACCTACTGGCCGCGCAGGAAGCCTGTTTGGCCGAGAACTGAGCACCTGCCATGACTCCCCTCGTATTGGCGAGTGGCAATCCAGGCAAGCTGCGCGAATTTGCCCAACTGCTAGCCCACAGCCCCTATGAGGTGCACAGCCAAGCAGAGTTTGGAGTGCCGACGGTGGCCGAAACCGGCCTGAGCTTTGTCGAGAACGCCCTGCTGAAAGCCCGCCACGCCGCCCACCACACGGGGTTGCCGGCGGTGGCGGATGATTCCGGCATTGTGTGCGATGCGCTGGCTGGTGCGCCGGGTATTTACTCCGCACGCTATGCCGGGGTTGGCGCGAGCGACGAACAAAATCTGGCGCAGTTGCTGGCGGCGATGGCCGAGGTGCCACCCGCCGCACGGACCTGTCGTTATGTGTGTGTGCTGGTATACCTGCGCTATGCCGCTGACCCGTGCCCCGTGATTGCAGAAGGCCGTTGGGAAGGTGTGCTCACGCTGGCCCCGGAAGGGGACGGTGGTTTCGGGTATGACCCCATTTTTTGGGTACCCACCGCGCGGTGTACCGCCGCGCGCCTAAGCCCGGCACGCAAACAGCGTTTAAGCCATCGCGGGAAGGCGCTGCGCGCGTTGGTCGCCAAGTTGCCGGCCTGCGGGTGAGTGCATTGACCCCCTCTGAGGTGCCGCTGGCCTTATACATCCACTTGCCTTGGTGTGTGCGCAAATGCCCCTACTGTGATTTTAATTCACACACCGCGCCGGACGGGTTGCCGGAAGACGCCTACGTGGCGGCTTTATTGCGCGATTTAACGGCCGATTTGGCCACTCTTGAGGAACGCCCGTTAAGCTCGGTTTTTATTGGCGGCGGCACGCCCAGCTTGTTTTCCGGGGCTGCTATCGGACGCCTGATGGACGGCGTGCGCGCACGCGTGGCCTTGCCCGCGCACGCCGAAGTGACGCTGGAAGCCAACCCCGGCACTGTGGATGCCGCAAATTTTGCTGGCTATCGGGCCGCGGGGGTTAATCGGCTCTCAATTGGCGTACAGTGTCTGCGCGCAGCGCAACTGCGGGCGTTAGGCCGTATCCACGGACCAGACGATGTCACGCGGGCGGTGGCCACCGCCCGC
>CAIPNE010000538.1 GCA_903866355.1 uncultured Gammaproteobacteria bacterium | reverse complement strand
GAAACATATACGGGAAACACAGCACGTTGTTGACCTGATTGGGATAGTCAGAACGGCCGGTCGCCACGATGGCGTCGGGTCGTGCCGCCAGCGCCTCCTCCGGCATAATCTCTGGCGTGGGATTGGCCAGTGCCAAAATGAGCGGTTGCGCCGCCATGGTGGCCACCATCGCCCCGCTCAGCACGCCCGGTCCGGACAACCCCAGAAAAATATCCGCACCCACCATGGCGTCGGCGAGCGTACGGGCGGCGGTCTCGCGAGCGTACAGCGCTTTGTTGGGTTCTAGGTGCGCATCCCGCCCCACATAGATCACGCCCGCCCGGTCGGTCACGAGGATATGGGCACGCGGCAGACCCATCGACTCCAACAAGCGCAGGCAAGCAATCGCCGCAGCACCCGCCCCCGACACCACCAACCGCACCTCGCTCAACTGTTTGCCGACCAACAGGAGCGCGTTACGAATGGCGGTCGCAGCGATAATCGCCGTGCCGTGCTGGTCGTCATGAAAAACCGGAATGGCGATGCGCTCGCGCAGCTTCTGCTCGATGTAGAAACACTCGGGCGCCTTGATGTCCTCTAGATTGATGCCACCAAAAGTCGGTTCTAGGCTAGCAATGATGTCGACGAGTTTGTCCGGATCGGTTTCGTTCAGTTCAATGTCGAAAACATCGATACCCGCAAATTTCTTGAACAACACCGCCTTGCCTTCCATCACCGGTTTGGCCGCCAGTGGCCCAATATTGCCCAGCCCCAAGACGGCCGTGCCATTGGTGACCACGGCCACCAAATTGCCGCGGTTGGTATAACGGGCAGCGCTCAAGGGATCCTCGGCAATGACCAAACAGGGCGCAGCCACACCCGGCGAGTAGGCCAGCGCTAAGTCGTACTGATTGGCGAGCGGCTTGGTGGGCGTGACCTCGGTTTTCCCCGGACGCGGAAACTCATGGTAAAGCAGAGCTTGACGGTTGATTTCATCATCCATGGAGACTCGCCCTCGCCGCGCACGGCAGTTGGTTTAACGGCTGTTCGGCGGTGCGACTTAGCGCATCGGCGGCATGCCGCCCGGTGGCATTTGGCTGCGCATGCCGCGCATTAGCGCCTGCAGCCCACCTTTTTTGGAGACTTTTTTCATCATCCGCTGCATGTTCTCAAACTGCTTGAGCAGCCGGTTGACGTCTTGCACTTGGGTGCCCGACCCCTTGGCAATACGCACCTTGCGCGACGCTTTGAGAATGGCGGGAAACTTGCGCTCGCGGGGCGTCATGGAGTCGATGATCGCGGCCAGCTTGACCATTTCCTTGTCGTTCACCCGGTTCTTTACCTGATCCGGTAGCTCGGCGACGCCCGGCAGCTTGCTCATGAGCGAGGCCAGACCGCCCATATTCTTCATTTGCTCCAACTGCTCACGAAAATCCGCGAGATCGAAACCTTTGCCGGTGGCGAGTTTCTCGGCGACTTTCGCCGCCTTTTGCTTGTCGACCTTCTGTTCTACGTCCTCGATCAACGACAACACATCGCCCATACCGAGAATGCGCGAGGCCATGCGGTCAGGATGGAAAGGCTCGAGGGCGTGGATTTTTTCGCCCATCCCAATGAACT
>CAIPNE010000537.1 GCA_903866355.1 uncultured Gammaproteobacteria bacterium | reverse complement strand
GAAAATGGCGCTGCCAGCCAATTTTGCAACCGCCAAAACGCAGCGTCTAGAAAGCGTCACGAAACTGGGGATGTCCGAAACCGGGGACACCCACGAGCCGAAACCGGGGACACCCACGGAGCCGAAACCGCGCGAGCCGAAAACGGGGACACGCACGTGTCTTTGTCGACGGCGCGGGCGAAGTCGCGCTGCCCGCCAACCCCGCCAACCCCGGCACCGCACACACCGCATCTAGAGAAGGGCATGTGCACTGTGCGGATCTCGGCTGAGGCACTGGCATGGCGTCGAAATTTGATAACGACGATGGGCGTCCCGCAATGGCGGCGTCCGTCAATTGAAGCGCCCAACCATCGAAAGCATGGCATTTGATGGCTTACTGTAGCTCACCAGCCGAACGTCGAGATCCGTTCCTGCAACGATCCGAAGAGAGCGTTCCAAAGCATCATAAATCCATGCGTCGTCGTTTCCGAACGCTCCCCCGCCCAACAACGTCAGATACACGACATTAGAGGCCCCGCGTCTGGCGTTCGCCAGAGCAGCCAATATCGTCGCTTCGTAGGCGGCCTCTAGTACCAGCCGAGCAAAGGTCTCCCACGCCGAAGCTGGCATGCTGTTGTAAGCCACTGGTAGCGCGGAGCAGAATGCCTGAGAGACCTTTGGCTTTTGCGGCCCTGGTGCGTCCGTTACATCTACATCCCAGTGCAATCCGATACATAGCTTCTCTCTCAAGCCATCAATGTCGGCTATTGCTAACCCCTTCACGTATTCGCCAACGCGCTTTAGGCCCTGCGGATTAGCCATAACGTAGCCATTTTGCATCCGCCAAAGCTCCGATAACGGAACGTCGAGTGCCGTACTGAACGCTCGGCCGAGCGCTCCCAGCCCGTCAATTTGCCTGACTTTTGTTTGACCGCTCTTGCCTTCAACATCGGCAAAGTAGTTCCTGTAGATAGTGGCGGCCCCCGCCGCAATTGCGCAGGCCGGCCCTTGCGTGTGATCGCCCTGATATCGAGTCACGCCGTCTTCGGGGGTCACATTGGGCGACACCATCTCCAATAGATTGAACTGGGAGGCGACCTGAAATAGCGCGCCGGCATTTGCCGCTGAATGATGCATTTGGCGCACGTCGCCAGCGACAATGCTCACTTTGAGGCTGCCTTGGCGCTTCGCCAGATCGCCCGCCCGCCTTCTCAACTCTTGCAACGAAACGAGCTCTAGCACACCGACTTCGTAACATGCGCCTGTCACCAAAGACCGCAGCTGGCTTCCCTGGACCTTGAGCTTTGCCCGCGTTTCTTCGTACGTAGTCTCTCGAAAACCTGTGATTTTCTCAAACCAGTCCATTCCGGCCTCCAACCTACGGAGCAGGCGCCTGCCGCGCTACGTATCGCTCTTGTTCGATTGTTTCGATGGCTCCCGGACGCACAGTCCGCACCCGCGCAATCGCGTCAGTTGGATCCATACCCAATTCAACCAGTAGTGTCGCTGCGATCATGCCAGCGCGGCCAAGCCCTCCGCGACAATGGACCAGAACATTTTGGCCGTCACGGATCATGCCAAGCAACTGTGCTCTTACCTCAGACCACCGCTTCTCGAATTCTGCAGTGGGCGTCGACACATCTACGATCGGCAAATGAAACCATACCATTCCCCTCCGTGCGACCTCTGCTCCGAGATTCTCGACGCGAAGAATGGTCAGCTCTTTTGCCTCGACTAACGTAATAACCGCTGCCGCTCCCCACTTTTGGACCCTGTCGAGATCCAAGCCCAGATCTCGCTCCCAATGACCAGTCATGGCCCATTGATCCGTCTTGCCCGGACAGAGTGTTACTCCAATCCGTCCTTGTTCCGCCTTGGACTGCACCTCCGCAATCTGCAGCGGATGCGTGACAGAAGTTCTTTTCATTTTTGACCTCCACTCAAGCCCACGCCAGTCTTGGCACTTCAGCGCATCCTTCAACGAAGCGGTCAGATCAACTCAGTGCAAAAGAGTGATTCTGCACTAAGTGGCACTCCGATCTGAGGCGCTAGTCATTAAGGGCACTTTCCCACACCGGCGCGATTAACTCATGGAGGCTGGCTTCTTACCAACTAGTCACAATTCTATGGGGTCAGACTCGATTGATTATTTACCCTGCGCGGCGAAAGCCTCAGGACACCCACGCCTCTTACAGCTTGTGATGCGGGAAACCGGTGAAAATCTGGGGAAAATCTGGGACACCCATGGAATTTTCAGCCGCGGCAGGAAGTCGCCGCGCCAGGACCTTCCGCTAGTGTTATCCGTGCAGGCTATCCCCTGGCTGGCGTGCTGCGCGATTCCCCAGCTAGCCGCGCTTTTACGGCCTTAAGCACCGCCCGCCCCACAAGCTTAGACCGCGACATGGATATCCTCAAAGCACAATTCAAACGCGCGCTCCCAGTGCGGTAACACCAGCCCAAAAGTATCGCGCAGCCGCTGGTTGTTGAGCACGGAATTGTGGGTCCGGGTCGCGGGGGTCGGGTATTGCGCGGTGGTAATGGCCTCGATGGCGGGACCTGCGCGCCCGGTTTGGGCGGCCTGCCAGGCCAATACCCGGCGGGCAAAGTCATACCAACTGGTGCTGCCGCCACAGCTCAAATGATAAAGCCCGGCTTGCGCCCAGCTGGTTTTTTCCGTGGTGCCATGGGCGGTGGTTTGCTGGAGGATGAGGGCGGTGGTGTCGGCAATGAGTCGGGCGGAAAGGGGGGGGCGCCCAGTTGGTCGGCGACTACCAGCAGACAATACAAACGTGGCCCAGCGGCCAAAATGTGGCGATGACCGCCGCAGGTCCACCGCGACGTCTAGCACCTCGCCCAACACCATGCGCACTAACTTGCCTTGGGGTTCCTGTATTGGGTAACGCAGGGCGCGCAACACCGCGCACGTGGAGATGGAGTGATTGTCCTGTACAAAATCCGCCGCCAGCCCAAGCTCGGCTAGCGTGCGCCGGTTATCGCTTTAAAAAACTGGCCACGGGCATCGCTGAACGCCGGTGGTTCTAGCAGCAACACCCCAGACAGCGCGGTTTCCAGCACCTTCATGGCGCGCGGGTCTCGTGGGCAACCCGCGCCAAATATTCGCCGTAAGGGCTTTTGCCCAAGGCACGGGCCAAGGCCAGCAGTTGGTCGGTATCGATGTAGCCCATGCGCCAGGCAATTTCCTCTACGCAGGAAATCTTTAAACCCTGGCGCCTTTCGATGGTGGCGATGAATTGGCTGGCCTCCAGCAGGGAATCATGCGTGCCGGTGTCAAGCCAAGCATGCCCGCGACCGAGCAGTTCGACCTGCAATTCGCCGCGCGCCAGATAGCAGTTATTCAGATCGGTAATTTCCAGTTCGCCACGGCTAGAAGGCTTTAGCGTGGCGGCGAGGTTGCACACTTGGTGGTCGTAAAAATACAGGCCGGTCACGGCCAGATTGGACTTGGGCTGGCTAGGTTTTTCTTCGATGTTCAGGGCCCGGCCACTCGTATCAAAATCCACCACCCCGTAGCGCGCCGGATCGCTCACCGGATACGCAAACACGATGGCCCCGGCCGTCAACTGCGCCGCGCGCTGCAAGATGAGGCTGAGGTCGTGACCGTAAAAAATGTTGTCGCCCAAAATTAACGCACAGGGGCGCTCGGCAATAAATTTCCGCCCAATCAGGAAGGCTTGCGCCAAGCCTGCGGGTGTCGCCTGCACGGCGTAAGTCAGCTGCAAACCCCAGCTTGCGCCATCGCCGAGCAACGCGGCAAAGCGCGGGGTGTCCTCGGGGGTGGAGATAATAAGGATGTCCCGAATGCCAGCCAGCATGAGGGTGGCCAGTGGGTAATACACCATGGGTTTGTCGTACACGGGCAGCAGTTGCTTGGAGACCACCAAGGTGGCCGGGTGCAGCCGGGTGCCCGCACCGCCAGCGAGAATAATGCCTTTCATGGGGTGCCTCGCGCCGTGTAATTTTGGGCTATCCAAGCGCGGTAAGCGCCGGTGCGTACGCCTTCTACCCATGCCTGATTATCCAAATACCACGCCACGGTGCGGCGCAGCCCAGCCTCTGCTGCCACCTGGGGTTGCCAGCCTAGTTCGCGCGCAATTTTTCGCGCATCGATGGCGTAGCGGCGGTCGTGGCCGGGGCGATCGGGCACATAGGTGATGAGCTCGGCATGGGGTGCCGGAGTGGGGCGTAGGTCATCGAGGGTGGCGCAAATTTCGTGGACAATTTGCAGGTTGGTACGCTCGGCATTACCCCCAATATTGTAGGTTTCTCCCAGCCGGCCGGCCTGCAGTACGCAGCGAATGGCGGCACAGTGGTCTTGCACGTGCAGCCAGTCCCGCACGTTTAAACCATCGCCATAAATCGGCAAAGGTTTGCCCTCCAGCGCGTTCAAAATGACCAAAGGAATGAGTTTTTCTGGAAACTGAAACGGCCCGTAATTGTTAGAGCAATTGGTCGTGAGAGTGGGTAGGCCGTAGGTATGAAAGTAGGCGCGCACCAGATGGTCGGCGGCCGCTTTGGAAGCCGCATAAGGGCTGTTGGGGGCGTAAGGGGTGGTCTCGCTGAAGGCCGGATCCGCTGGCCCCAACGTGCCGTAAACCTCATCGGTTGACACCTGCAGAAACCGAAAAGACGCCCGCCGCGCACCCTCTAAACTGCGCCAGTAGGCGAGGGTGGCGTGGAGCAGATTAAACGTCCCTACCACATTGGTTTGCACAAACTCGCCAGGGTCCACAATGGAGCGGTCCACATGGCTTTCGGCCGCAAAATGCACCACCGCACGGGGTTGGTACTGGGCCAACAACCCCTTAACCAGCGCCCGGTCGCCAATGTCACCGCGCACCAAATGGTAATCCGTGCCCTCGCGCAGACGGCTCAGGTTTTGCAAATTACCCGCGTAGCTAAAGTTATCCAGCACCACCACGCGGTCTGTTTCTAGCGCGGCCCAGTCCAAAACAAAGTTGGCGCCGATAAAACCGGCGCCACCGGTGACCAGGATAAAATTTTCTGACAAGGGCTTTTCTCACGGTAAAAAATATTGCTGGAGAATGCTGGCTGTTTAAATTCTTCGGCACAGCTCCAACGACTGCGAGTCGTGCCGGGTCAGCTGCTAGCGGGCGGGTGCCGAGGCTAGACCCGCTAGCTTGCACACGATTTAGCCGAGGGCGGCTCGGACGCGGCATCATCGCGCGTCATTCTAAGTGCGCCGGATCACTAGCTGACCGCAGGGCCTAGCCCCTTACCGGCGCGCCGAAGAACGCTCCGTCACACCCCAAGTGTTTGCCTGACCCGCACCAGCAAAGCTTGTCATGCGGGCGAGGTGAACCGGCTGTTATTATCCCACTAGCATGGCCGGTGCTTGGTGACTGGCGACAACTCAACGTGTGCAGGAAAACTCCATGAAAAAAGCCCTGATTACCGGCATCACTGGCCAAGACGGCTCCTACCTAGCCGAGTTCTTGCTAGAAAAAGGCTATGAGGTGCACGGTATTAAGCGTCGCGCGTCTTCGCTCAACACCCAACGCATAGACCACATTTACGAAGACCCGCACACCCAAAGCCAACGTCTAGTGCTGCACTATGGGGATTTGACCGACAGCTCAAACCTCACGCGCATCCTGCAGCAGGTGCAGCCAGACGAGGTGTACAACCTTGGCGCGCAAAGCCATGTGGCGGTGAGCTTTGAGGCGCCTGAGTACACCGCCGAGGTAGATGCCATGGGTGCTCTGCGGTTGCTGGAGGCCATTCGGCTGCTGGGGCTGGAGCGTAAAACGCGTTTCTATCAGGCGAGCACTTCGGAGCTTTACGGTTTAGTGCAGGAAACCCCACAGCGCGAGACCACGCCGTTTTATCCGCGCAGCCCCTACGCGGTGGCCAAGCTCTTTGCCTACTGGACCACCGTGAACTATCGCGAGGCCTACGGCATGTATGCCTGCAATGGCATTTTGTTCAATCACGAAAGCCCGCGCCGGGGCGAGACTTTTGTCACGCGCAAAATTACCCGCGGTCTGGCCAATATCGCCCAAGGGCTGGATACCTGCCTGTTTATGGGCAATTTGGACGCGCTGCGCGACTGGGGCCACGCCAAAGACTATGTCCGTATGCAGTGGATGATGTTGCAGCAGGCGGCGCCGGAAGACTTTGTCATCGCCACCGGCAAGCAGTATTCGGT
>CAIPNE010000536.1 GCA_903866355.1 uncultured Gammaproteobacteria bacterium | reverse complement strand
TCTGCGTGCAGGGCAATGTCTGTGCCCTAGAATTCCCCGACGCGTATTTCGATGCGGTGCTGTGCGCAGAGGTGCTCGAACATATTCCACCCGCGCTGTTGCCTAAGGCTTGCGCTGAAATTGCGCGGGTCACTCGCGGCGTGGCGGTCATTGGTGTGCCTTTCCGTCAGGATCTGCGTCGGGGCCGAAGCCTATGCGCTGCCTGCGGTGCTCATAATCCGCCATGGGGCCATGTCAACGCCTTCGACGAGGCCAGCTTGCGTGAATTGTTCACACCTGCCTTGCGTTGGGAGGATCATGGGTTTGTAGGGCAGCACAAAGCTCGCACTAACGCAGTGTCGGTGTGGCTCATGGATTTGGCCGGCAATCCTTACGGAAATTATGACCAAGACGAGCCCTGCATCGCCTGCGGGGCGCGTCTGCTGCGACCAGCGGCGGTAGGGCTGCGCGCGCGACTGCTGGCCGCGGTGGCCTTCCGGTTGACCGCTTTGCAGAACCGGTTTGCCACTGCGCAGCCAAAATGGATACACGTGCGCTTCGCCCGTGCGCCGCGCTAGGGCGCGCTCCAGCCGAGCCAGAACCCGGCGCACGCCCTTTTGGGCGGCCGATGTTGAGCCCCTATTGCAGCACAGACCGCCGGGCCTCAATCGCCCGCGGCGCTCTGCCGACTGCGCGCTGCCGCGTTTTAGGCGGGGTGAGAACTGCCGTCCACCACCACACCCTGCGCCACCCAGTCTGCAACGGTGGCGTCGGGATAGCCCTGTTCGCGCAGGATGGCGAGACTGTGTTCACCCAAGGCCGGTGGCGGGGTGCGCAGCGCCGGGCGCTGGCCGTCAATGCGCAGCGGGGTAGCCACCGCGTGCAGGTTGCGACCCGCGCGATTTTGATAGTTAAGGACCATTTCAGAAGCCGCCGTGTGGGGGTGGTGGGCCAACTCGCCGAGGGTATGGACGGGTGCGCAAGGGATCCCGCGCGCTGCCATTAACCCCATCCATTCGTCGCGCCCGCGCGTGCTTAAAATTTCGCTCACAGTCGCGACCGTTGCTGCGCGGTTCGCGACCCGCGCCGCCGTGGTGGTAAAACGTGGGTCCTCGGCCAGTTCATGACGACCCACGGCGTCACAGAAACTGCGCCAGAGGCTGTCGTTCGCCACCCCCAGAATAAAAGGCAGGTCTTGGGTAGCAAACGCCTGATAAGGACACAGCGATTCGTGGCCCGCGGCCACGCGCAGTGGCTCGGTGCCCCGCTGCCAATAGCCTTGGAGGAAATAGCCCAGAAACCCCACTGCCGTATCAAATAGCGAGGCGTCAACCCGCAGGCCTTTACCGGTCTGTGCACGTTGCATCAGCGCGCCCATGATCCCGATCACCATGTTCATGCCCGTGCCCTGATCAATCGGCGAAAACGGACTGCGCACCGGCGGACCGCCGGGCTCTCCGGTGATCGACAACATCCCGGTGAACGATTGCGCGATGAGATCAAAGCCCTTGTGTTCTTGCATGGGACCTTGCGTGCCATAACCGGAGATGCTGCAGTAAATGAGCTTGGGGTTGAGCGCGCGCAGGGCGGCCTCGCCTAAGCCCAAACGGGTCGCCACACCTGGCGCGTAACTTTCGATGACGACATCGGCAGTACTCGCCAATTGTTGGCAAATGGCCAATCCCGCCGCTGTTTTCAAATCAATGCCGAGGCTGCGCTTGTTGCGATTGACGGCGAGAAACACCGTGCCATCGCCACCTTCGAACGGCGGCCAGCGGCGGGTGTCGTCGCCGTCAGGGGCTTCCACTTTAATAATCTGTGCGCCCAAATCGGCCAGATACTGGGTGCACAACGGCCCGGCCAGCACTTTGGAAAAATCGAGTACGCGAATGGCCGCAAGCGGCTGAAAAGGGGATGCTTCAAGGGTGTCCATGGCTATCTCTGCGGGGCTGATGGGTCAGGTAGAATCGGCGCTGAATAAACCATTCACAGCGGCTTTTCGAGGGTCGCCCTAGCGCCTGCGGGCGGAGCAAGTGTCAGGTCTATGCGCCCTCAAGACTATCCATCCAATAGCGTGACCGCCAGCCCCGGGAATGCTCTGCGCGCGAGCGGACTGCGGGTGGTCGAATACGCGGGTGCTGGCCGTGGTTTGGCCGCCTCACCGACCACACGGTAGCGCCGCTGCCCTCCGCGGCCGCCCTCAACCCGCTGCAACTGGCGGCCAGCGCGCTCGCCGACGGCAAACCCACGCGCCGGCAAGCCGACGCCACCGACTGCCCGAGCACTCAGCAACACCGATATGCTCTTATGCGATGCGCCCCTCGTACTCGCGCAATGGCTAGGCCCGTTGACCGAATGGCAGGCGCAATGACCCACGTTGGTGATCGGCGTAGTGACGCCCTTTGGCGTGGAAGGCCCCTACGCTGACCTCCCCGCCACCGCACTAGATGCCCAAGCGCTCAGCGCGGTGGCTTGGTCATTAGGCGAACCAGGCCGCACCCCACTAACGCTGCCGCCGGGGGTCACTGAACATCAGGGCGGCGCGATGTTGGCGGCTGGTTGCCTGATGGCGCTGCTGGCTCGCGATACGCGCGGCACCGGACGGCGGGTCGATATTGCGCTGGCAGATGTGCTGGCGAGCCATGTGGCGGGGAACTGCCGGCTGTAT
>CAIPNE010000535.1 GCA_903866355.1 uncultured Gammaproteobacteria bacterium | reverse complement strand
TCCGGTGCGTTCTTTGCCTTTAGCCAGATGACTCGGCCGCACCGAGCATTCGTCTCGCGTGCCTAAATCGGTGTCAGTAACGCCAATCTAGGCTGCAACCGCCTGCTGCGGCGTGCGCGTGGGGGTCGGTTTTGGGTAAACTCCCCCCATGCATACCGCCAAAGACTTATTTAGCTATCGAAAGCACTGGGCAGCCCGTTTCGGCACTGCCACGTTTCTCCCTACCTCTCTCGACGAAATGGCGGATCTCGGCTGGGATGCCTGTGACATCATCATCGTCACCGGCGACGCCTACGTGGACCATCCCAGTTTTGGCATGGCAATCGTGGGCCGAATGTTGGAGGCGCAAGGCTTTCGGGTGGGCATCATCGCTCAGCCCGACTGGCAAAGTGCCGAGCCTTTTCAAGTGCTCGGCCGGCCCCGGCTCTTTTTCGGCATTACCGGCGGCAACATGGACTCCATGGTCAACCGCTACACTTCTGATCGCCGCTTACGTAGCGATGACGCCTACACCCCCGGCGGCATTGGTGGGCTACGCCCAGACCGCTCGGTGATCGTCTATTCCCAGCGGGTGCGCGAAGCGTACGCCGACGTGGCGGTGGTCATCGGTGGCATCGAGGCCAGTCTGCGACGTATCGCGCATTTCGATTATTGGTCGGAAAAAATCCGGCGTTCCGTGCTGCTGGATGCCCGCGCCGACCTGCTGGTCTTCGGCAACGGCGAACGCCAGATTGTGGAGATTGCCCACCGCCTCGCGGGGGGCCAAGCCATCACCGAACTCACCGACATCCGCGGCACGGCTTTTGTCAGACGGGCCACGATGACGGACTGGATCGAAATAGACTCCACACACTTAGACACGCCAGGCGCGCTCAATCCGCCTATCGATCCTTACGCCATGGCCCCCACCAACACGGCCACGGCGCCTGCTAACACGGCCACGGCCCCCGCCAGCGAGTCCGGTGTGGCCATCATTCCCCTGCGTTCGGTGCGGGCAGCCCGGGAGGTTCGTAATGCCGATCGCGCGCGCTCGGTCATTCGTCTGCCGGCTTGGGAGGCGGTGTGCGCAGACCCAATTCTCTACGCCCATGCGTCGAGAATTCTGCACCTGGAGAGTAACCCGGGGAATGCCCGAGCCATGGTCCAACGTCACGGTGATACCGACGTGTGGCTTAACCCGCCACCCATCCCACTCACCACCCCAGAACTCGATAAAGTCTACGAGCTGAGTTACCAACGGGTGCCCCATCCGAGCTATGGCACCGCGAAAATTCCGGCCTACGAGATGATTCGGTATTCTATTTCCATCCAGCGCGGCTGTTTTGGCGGCTGCACGTTTTGTTCGATCACCGAGCACGAGGGGCGAATCATCCAGAACCGCTCCGAAGACTCCGTGATCCGTGAAATTGAACAAATTCGCGACCACGTACCCGGCTTCACCGGCGTGATTTCCGACCTCGGCGGCCCCACCGCCAATATGTATCGCATTGCTTGCAAGAGCCCTGAAATTGAGGCTGCCTGCCGCCGCCCTTCGTGTGTCTACCCCGGCATCTGTCCTAACCTCAACACCGACCACACGCCGTTATTGAGCCTCTACCGCCGCGCCCGCAAGCTGCCCGGAGTTAAGAAAGTGCTCATCGCCTCGGGCGTGCGTTATGACTTGGCCGTTGAATCACCAGAATATGTGAAAGAACTGGCCACCCACCATGTGGGGGGCTACCTGAAGATTGCCCCGGAAGCCATTGGTGACGGGCCGTTATCTAAAATGATGAAGCCGGGCGTGGGCACGTATTACCGCTTCAAGCAGTTGTTTGATAAATACTCGCTCGCCGCCGGCAAAGAGCAATATCTCATCCCCTACTTTATTGCCGCCCACCCCGGCACCACCGATGACGACATGCTGGAACTGGCGTTGTGGCTGAAGCAAAACGGCTTCCGGGCGGATCAGGTACAGGCGTTTTTGCCCTCCCCCATGGCCACCGCGACGGCGATGTATCACTCGGGTAAAAACCCGCTTAAACGCGTGGGTCCAGACACCGAGAATGTGCATATTCCAAAGGGCCTGCGGGCGCGCCGCTTGCACAAGGCATTCCTGCGTTATCACGACGCCAATAACTGGCCCATGCTACGCGCCGCCCTCAAACGCATGGGGCGCAGCGACCTCATCGGCCCTGCTGCCCACCAGTTGATCCCGGCGTGGCAACCCCACGGCACCGGTCAAACGGCGGATGGCCGGCGACGTCCGGGCGACTTCCTCACGCAACACACAGGCTTGCCCCCAGCCGCCGGCACGGAGCAAAACCACAACGGGCCACGGCCCGCGAAACGCCCGCAGCGCAATCCGCAGCTCCCCACCCGTGGCCCTAATCAACGGCCTAAAGTCTAACGCGCGCACCCGCCACGCGGCCTGCGACCAGTACTGCGATAAACCCTAAGGATCATCACATGCAACTTAAACTTGGTTATCTCGAAATGGTGAAACGCGCCGAGGCGGAGATTCAAACCCTCACCCCGGCGGTCGCGCTGGAACGCCAACGTGACGGCAACGCGGTGATCGTCGACCTGCGCGATATCCGCGAGATTCAACGCGAAGGACGCATCCCGGGTTCGCTCAATGTGCCACGTGGCATGCTGGAATTTTGGGTCGATCCAGACAGCCCCTATCACAAAGAAATTTTCGCCAGCGGCCGACCCTTTATTTTTCATTGCAGTAAGGGCTGGCGTTCAGCGCTCTCTACCCAAACCGTACAGACCATGGGCTTACCGACAGTTGCCCATATTGGCGGTGGCTACGAAGCGTGGGTTGCACAGGGATTGCCCACCGAAGCCTTGCCGGCCAAGTGAGCCGTGGCCAACAGGCCGCGCCCGCGAATTCTCGTTGTCTGATTTAAACCCAGTTGTTACTCTCAAAGCCGCATCATTCCGGCGGCAGAAACGGAGTTCGATGGACAAGCTTGTTAGTGACGCCGTAACTCACTCTCGGGCCACGCGCCTTCTGCACCCTAGGCACTCAACTCGCCGACTCTTGGACGCGCGTTGAGTGCATCTCTAGCAACTTATGGCACTGCGAGGAACCGGTTTGACATGAATATCTACGTTGGCAATCTGCCCTACACCACGACCGAAGATGACCTCCGTGAAGCCTTTGAACGCCACGGTACGGTCAGTTCCGCAAAAGTCGTCATCGATCGCGAGACCAACCGTTCCAAAGGCTTCGGTTTTATCGAAATGCCCGAGCAAGACGAAGCCGAAGCGGCGGTCAAAGCCTTGGACGGCGCGCCCATGAACGGTCGCCCGTTACGGGTTAACCCAGCCAATCCCAGAACACCCGGTGGTGGTGGCGGTGGTGGTGGCGGTGGTGGTCCCGGCGGCATGCGCCGACCCAGCGGCGATGGGCAATACCAGCGTTAAAACCTCGGATTGTTTGGGGGCGGGCGCTTAAATTCGCGCCTGGCCTTCAACGGCAGCCAACGTCTATCCACTAAGCCCCGCTACTCACCCCTGCGGGGCCTACCGCGTGCGGTATATCCGCAAGGCGGCTGCGCTGCCTGCCGTGAATGATGTCGGCCGCCGACCCACTGCACGAATCTCGTCGCACTACGGCAAGCCTATGACGGCGCCGGCTATCCACAGACCGCGCGTGGGTGCTGGCTTTTACGGTGCCCCACCAGCGCGTCCCCTGCGCCCCACCCAACGCCGGTATGCACATCACCGGCGTGGCGGCGAGCGTGGTACCGCGAGGCCCCGCGTTGCCGATTTATTTGCTGCCCGGGACGCCGTCACAACGCGCCGCACCACCAGTAGACTCGCGGCAAACGGTGCGCGCGGCGTCCGTAAGTTCACCCCATTTTAGAGAGGCCCGTATGAATTCCATCCCCACGATCGACGAACAAGCTGACCGTATTTTTGCTTGGCGACGAGGTTTCAACGCCAGCTGGCTGATTGATCTGGGCATCAAGCTAAACCTCTTCAGCGAGCTGGCCGCCCATCCAGATAGCGCGCTGCCGGCGTTGGCCGCGCGACTAGGCCTAGACCTATGGCACTTAGAAGTCTGGTGCAAGACGGCAGTCGCTTTCGAAATTCTGGATGCCACACCCACTGGGGGTTATTCGCTGGCCCCGCACATGGACAAGGTGCTGGCCTCACCCGGCCATCCCCGTTATATCGGTGGCTACGTCCAGCTAGGCACCGACTATGCGAGCGCAGATTTCCTCGCCCTGCGCACGGCTTTTCGCACCGGTGAATACGCGCCGTTCCAAGGTCGCGACGAACGTTTTTCGAGTCACGTTGCCGACGCCACCTTCGGTCTGCAATTTCTTGCCGCCCGCCAAATCCTCCCGGGCATCGACTTCGTCAAAACCCAACTCGCGGCCGGCGGTGCCTTGCTCGAAGTGGGCCCCGGTAGCGCCAGACTGCTCCTGATGCTCGCAAAAATCTTTCCGGCGGCGCGCCTGGTGGGCGTGGATATTGATCCAACCGGTGTGGGGGTGGCCCGCGCCGCCGTGACGCAGGCCAATCTATCCACTCAGATCAGCATCATCGAAGGCAGCGTTGACGACGCCATTAGCGCCGGCCCATTCGCCGCGGTGGTGATGGTAGAAGTGCTGCATGAAATCCAACAAGCGCTGCGCGCGGGGGTGGTCGCCGCCTGCTTTCGGGCGCTCATGCCGGGTGGCTGGCTGGTGATTGTGGATGAGACTTACCCCGAGACCGCAGCCGAATTACGCGCGCCATTGGCACAGTTTGCAGTGCAGACTGCGTTCGAAGAACTCCACTGGGGGAATATCATCCCCACCCAGAGCGAGCAAACCACACTGCTAGCCGCGGCAGGCTTTGGTGCGCCGGAGCGCGAAGTCATGGGGGCAGGCTTTACTATTCTCAAAGCACAACGACCTGCGGTTTAATCTACGAGGTGGTGCCGGGCGTAGCCGCCCCTGGCGGCTTGGCCGTGCTACGCCATTCCACCGGTACCTGTGCACCCGTTTTTTTATTCCCGTAACAGCGGCGCTGGCCGCCGGAGAGTCCCGTTATGCCACACGAAAATTCATTAGCCCATCTCACCGTGGTCGTCACCGGCGCCAATGGTGCGCTAGGACGCGCAGTGGTAAATCTTGCCCTGGCGCGCGGCGCGCAAGTGGTCGGGGTGGATATGGCGTTTGCCGACACACCCTGTGCCAGCGGTGAACGACGCCTCAGCGTCGACCTTTGCGATCCCGCGGCAACCCAGTTGCAGTTAGGCAACCTGGGCGACTTCGATGTGCTGTGCAACCTTGCGGGCGGCTTCGCCATGGGCGAGGCGGCATTTGATGCGGGCGAGAATTGGGCCGCGATGTTTCAAATCAATGTGGAAACCCTGCGCAACGCGACCCGGGCTGCGATCCCCGTGCTACGGCGACGTGGCGGGGGGCGGATCGTCAATGTCGGCGCGCTGTCGGCACGCGAAGGGCAAGCCCAAATGAGCGCCTATTGCGCGGCCAAAAGCACCGTCATGCGCCTCACCGAAAGTCTCTCGCGTGAATTGCGTGGCGAAGGCATCAACGTCAATGCCGTACTGCCGAGCATTCTAGATACCCCGCGCAATCGAGCGGACATGCCCACGGCAGACTACACGCGCTGGGTGAGCACAGAGGCGCTGGCGGAGGTTATTTGTTTTCTGGCCTCCAGCTCGGCGGGGGCCATTCATGGCGCACTGATCCCCGTTGCTGGCCTGTCCTAATCCCTACGACACCGCGTCGCAGGAGTAGCCGCCGGTGGCGACTTTGCCTATCCTGCTTGCTTTCCGCCAAGGGCTGACAGAGCGATGAAAAAAAGGGTCTATGTTGAAGGGCAGGAAGGCACGACGGGGCTGCGTATTCACGAGATGCTGGCGGGTCGCGCTGATCTCGAGGTCCTGAAAATCGACCCCGATCGCCGTAGGGACCCGGTGGAACGCGCCCGCCTACTGAACGCCGCTGACGTCGTATTTTTGTGTCTACCGGACGCTGCGGCGATCGAGGCGGCAGCGCTGGTCAGCAACCCACAGACCTGCATCATCGACGCCAGTACGGCCCACCGCACGGTGCCCGGTTGGACCTACGGCTTGCCAGAGCTGGTGGCCGGCCAGCGTGCCCAGCTGCGTACCGCCCAGCGTATTAGCAATCCGGGCTGCCACGCCACGGCGTTCATCCTGTTGGTGCGCCCGCTGGTGGATGCCGGCCTCATTCCGGCCACGCTGCCGTTATCGGCCACCTCCATTACGGGCTATTCCGGCGGCGGCAAGCAAATGATTGCCCAGTACACCACCTCCACCGACCCACGGCTGAACTCGCCGCGCCCCTACGCGCTGGGCTTGGCGCACAAACATCTACCCGAAATGCAGCACCACAGCGGCCTCGGCGCGCCACCCGTGTTCATGCCCGTGGTGGCTAATTTCTACCAAGGGCTGGCGCTGAGCATTCCGCTGCCCTACTCCCAACTCGCCGCGGGCACGACCGGTGCCACGCTCCAACAGGCGCTGGCCCAGCACTACGCGGGTGAAGCTTTTGTGAAAGTGTTGCCGCTGGCGGATCCGGCGGTACTGGCCGAGGGCTACCTCGATGTACAGGCGCTCAATCACACCAATGTGGCGGAACTCTTGGTGTTCGCCAATGCCACGCAGGCGCTGCTTATCGCGCGCCTCGACAACTTGGGTAAAGGGGCCAGCGGGGCGGCGGTGCAGTGCTTAAATCTGCGCCTTGGCGTGCCCGAGGGCACCGGGCTTTAAGCCCCAGACAGCCATTGATGCCGATGAACTAGCGCAGGGCTTCAGCGCCGGTTGTGCCCCACCTGTGACACCGACGCCACAGGTGGGGAGGCGATGAACTACCGCGGGTTTCAGCGCCGTTCGCACCTAACGCCAAGCGAATGCGGGTTGGTCGTAATGGGCAACGCGGGTGTCCAGCCCGAGCAGGCAGACTTCGCGAAATTGCAGCAGGATTGCCGCCGTGGGTGCGGCGATCCACGAATCTCCCACCGGCATGCGCAGCACCGGACGCGCCGGATCCTCACCGGGTTCTAGCAGGGGCGCGTCGGCGCGCAAAAATTCGCGCACCGGAATGCGATGGACCGACTCCACTTCGGAGGGGTCCGGCTTAAAGGACTCACACGATCCCGCCCAGATCACGATCGGCGTCATCACAAAGCCTGAACGGGTGACAAAGTCATCCAGCCGGCCAATGACCGCGGTCTCATCCAACGCAAGGCCAATCTCCTCGTGCATTTCCCGCAAGGCAGTTTGCTGTGGCCGCTCGCCGGTTTCCACGCGTCCTCCGGGCAACGCCCACTGGCCGGCGTGTGCGCGCAGTTGCAGCGAGCGGCGGGTCAAAATTAGCGCCGCCTCGACGCGCCAATGGCCATGCTGTGGCATGCCCGATAGATCGGCGCCCAGACCGGCGTCGGTCACTGTCACGGCTACCGCCGCGGCACGCCCGGCACCCGGCGGCGCAAGCTTCACCTCAAAGGCTGCCAGTCGGCGGGTGAACTGCTCGCGCAGCGTATCGTTGCAGTCCATCGAGTGCCTCAGTGTGGGGGCGGGAATTCCCGCTCCATCAAAATTAAAATGTGGCTGCCTCAGCCGGATCCCCAGACGAGCACCCCGCCTCGCTCCACGCCGCCTGTTTAACGTGGCGGCGCGCGTGGTCTTTGCCCACCCAGCGCGCGCCAGGTTTTAGGCTCACAGCCCGGAGGGAAAATCCTTCGCCACGCTCAAGGTAAACACCGGCGGGCGCTTTTCCAGAAAAGACTTCACGCCCTCCGCAGCATCTGCCGCGCCGCCCATATACCACAGCGCCTGCGATTCTTGCTGGAAGGCCACACGCGGATGTTCGGCACCCAACATGCGCCACAACAGCCGGCGGGCCAGCGCCACGGAGACGGCGCTGGTTTTTTCACTGAACGAACGGGCGATGGCGCGTGCGCGCGGCAGCAGCTCGGTTGGGAGCAACAGCTCGCTGACCAGCCCCGCCGCCAAGGCTTCCTCGCTGCGGAAAATCTCGCCACTCAAAAACCATTTCAGGGCCTGCTCAATGCCCACAATGCGCGGTGCAAACCACGAACTACAGGCGTCTGGCGCAATGCCGCGTTGGGCGAAGACAAACCCCAACTTGGCCGCTGGCACCGCCAGCCGCACATCGCAGGCCAGCGTCATGGTCAGCCCGACCCCCGTGGCCGGTCCGTTGATGGCGGCGATGACCGGCTTCTTCATGTCAAACAAGCGCAGGGTGAGTTCGCCACCACCGTCGCGGTGGTCTTCGCGGGCGTTTTCGCGATGGTTAAACGTGCCGCCACCGGCGCTTAAATCGGCCCCTGCGCAAAACGCACGCCCGGTGCCGGTGAGAATGACCACCCGTACCGCATCGTTAGCATCCGCCTCATCGAAGGCTACCAGCAGCGCGTTGTGCAATTCGCGGTTGTAGGCGTTTAGCACCTCGGGGCGGTTGAAGGTGAGGGTCAGGATGCCGTCTTCTAAATGGGTCAGTAGCACGCTCATGTTTGAATCGCCGGTAAGATTTCTTCGCAGGCGCGGCGAGTTTGATCGAAGACATCCGCGTCCCCCATCGCGATGGGCAGCAGCACAAACTTCGAGGCTCCCACCGCCTTGTAGGCTTCGATGCGATCGATAATCTGGCGCACCGTGCCAATGGCGAGCAGCGGGCGCAGGTCGATTTCGTCCCCAATACCGGCGCGCCGCACCAGCGGAAACTGGCTAACCACCGGATCGTCTACCGTGCCAATACGGAAAGCCAAGGACGTGCCGTAGTGGTCTTCATCAATCTTCCGGCCCAATGCGGTGGACTCGGTACGGATGAGGTTGATGGCGTACCCCACTTGCTCAACCGTGGTGATGCCGCCGATCCAACCAGTGCCCAGCCGCGCCGTGCGCTTGAGCGCGGCGTCCGCATTGCCACCGATCCATAGCGGTAGTGGTTGTTGAATGGGCCGCGGGGTGACCGTTACGTTGCGGTACTGGTAGTACTTGCCCTCAAAAGTCACCGACTCTTGGGTCCAGAGTAAATTGAGCAGTTGGAAAATTTCGCTGGAACGCGCCCCGCGATCGCCAGCGTCGCGGTTGGTGGATTTCCATTCCACCGCATTGGGGTAGCCCACCCCAAACATCGGGAGCAGCCGCCCGTTGCTGAGGTAGTCGATGGTGGCGCACTGCTTGGCCAACACCAGCGGATCGCGCAGCGGCGCCACGATGGCGTTCATCCCAAACTTGATGCGCTCCGTGCAGCCCGCCAGCGTGGCCATGACGCTCACCGCTTCCAAGTACGGATCCACCGACACCAGCCGATCGGTTTGCCACACCGAGTCCACTTTGTAGCGCTCTAGTAGTTGCACCCACTCGAACCAGCTTTTGGGTTTATCGAACGGAAAATTGGCAATGCCAAAACCAGCGCGAACAGCCATGGATCAGATCTCCCTCAGGTAACGATGTAGGACACTAGAGCGACGCGGCACAAGCGCGCGACTCACAGTTCCATCGGATTGCGAAAACAGGTTTGAAAGACGTGATCGCGATGGGCCATCAAGCGTGGCGTTAGCGCCGCCAGCACCTGCGGATCGCGACAAGTAAACATCGGGCGCATAGCCTCCGGCACCGGACATTGCGCCATCGGCAGCAGGTCGATGAGGTTCATGAACGCCACCCAGTAAATATCGAGCGCCGAGAGTTGCTCGCCGATAAAAAATTCCCGCCCCCGCGCCTGCTGCGCTTGGAGTTGGGCGTCAAGCGCGCCGAGCTGCGCGGCCACCCGACCACCCGCAGCCTCTGCCGCTGCCTTGCTATAACCATATTTGTTGCCCATGCGGGATATGCCTTCGGGCGGATTGCCGCTCTCGATCATCGGGCCAAGCATTTGGAGCCGGCGATTCCAACCCACGCCGAGTTCACCGCAGAGTTCGTTGGCCAAGCCGATCATGAGCGCACGGTCGTGAACGCCGCTCGGCAGCAGCGAGGGGGTCGGTGCTAAACGTTCTGCCAGCAGCAGAATATCCAGCCAACGCGACAACGGTTTTTCGTCGTTCCATGCCACCACCGGGCCGCTATTTTCACCGGCCCAAGCGAGCAGTTCTTCGTTGGTGCCGCCGCCCTCTTGGCCCGCCACAATGAAGGGCAGCCCCTTAATTTCAAAGAGGGTCTTAGCGGCCTGTCCCCACGGGCTCGGGAACCCTTTAACCAACACCAAACGCAGGCCTTGAGCGTGGATAATCTCGTGCAACGGTCGGTAATCAAGCATGCTGGTGTCTCCTGTTGGTAGGCGTGGGCGCGGCGGACTGCCGGGTGCGTTCCGCCACGACATCCTACGCTGATGAACAGCGCTTAATCGAGTCCAATACCATGCTAGATCCCGTGCTCCAGCAACCTGCCCTGCCCTTCGCTGAACTGTGCCACACGCCGGCCTTCCAGCACCACGTGCTGGCCTACGGGCACTGTGTGCTGCCGGGTAATGAGCCGCCATGGCGCGATACCGGGCTGCTGGTGGTGGCGGGCCAAGCCTATAGTGTGTTCGCCCGTGGCGTGCTGGGCTGGTCGGCGCGTCGGCCAGATTTACACGGAGGGCCACGTTTTCATTTGTGGGCGCGTGTAGCGGGCGGTGGCACCATTGTGAATCTGCGCGAAGACACCGACACCTTCATCGCCGATCGCAGCGGGCGGCTAGAACTGGGCCTCTACATGGGGGTGTGGGCCAACGCGCAGGGTGATCTGGCCAGTGGCACGCAAGCCTATGCCCGACTGAGCGGCGCGCTGGCGGTCAGCCTGTTGGTGTGGCGAGGACTACCCCTCACGGGACTCACAGCGCTCCTCGCCATGCGCCCCGACCTGGCCTGCTTAACCGCAGAGCGCCAGCGTCTAACGGGCACCGAGCCCCCGCCCGTGGGCTGGGAGTATTTGCTGGAAGCGGGACACGCGGCGTTTTATCGTTCAGGGCACACCCCCGAGGGTCTGCCCTGTATCGATTTTAGCGGCGAGGACGACCAAGGCATTTTAGTGCGCGCAGTGGATTTTCCCCTCACCCCCGCCACCCGTTTGGCCTGGCGGTGGCGGGTTGATGCGCAGCCCAGCGCGCTGGCCGAAGACACCCCGGCCACCCACGATTATCTGTCGGTGGCAGCAGAATTCGACGATGGCCGCGATCTCACTTGGATCTGGAGCAGCACCTTGACCCCCGGCCACCACTTCGCCTGTCCGATCCACGCTTGGGCGGCGCGTGAAACCCACTGGGTAACCCGCAGCGGCCGCGCCGATTTTGGGCAATGGGTCAGCGAGACACGCGCCGTGCACGCCGACGTGGCGCACGCCCTGGGCCCGCTACCGGCACGGATTGTCCGTATTTGGTTGATTGTGGTGGCCACCTTTCAGCACGGCCGCTTCCAGGCCAGCGTGGCCGATATTCGGCTCTACGACGAAATCCGCACCCTGCAGGTGCTTTAGTGCACCGAAGGCTTTTTTTAATCCACGCGTTTTGTGTAAGGTAGCGCGCCTGTCTCGAGGTTAGGAGGATCCCCATGAACGCATACGAACAAAAACCGTGGTTGGCGCGCTACACCCCAGGCGTACCGGCTAACGTACAGCCCCACTTCAGCCACGCCTTGGAGATGTTCCGCGCGGCGCGTGCCAAAGACCCCGCCCGCACCCAGATTTTCTATTTCGAGCAGGCGATTAGCGTGGCCGAGGTCGATCGCCTAAGTGACGCCATGGCCGTGGTTCTCGCCGCGCGCGGCATCGGGCCCGGCGATCGCGTGGCGGTCTATCTGCAAAATGTCCCGCAGTTCGTGGTGACGATGCTCGCAACGTGGAAACTTGGCGCTATTTTAGTGTCGG
Organism: uncultured Gammaproteobacteria bacterium; assembly: GCA_903866355.1. Classification (GTDB taxonomy): domain Bacteria; phylum Pseudomonadota; class Gammaproteobacteria. The sequence continues at coordinate 1,656 of CAIPNE010000535.1, read as the reverse complement.
TCAACCCGATGCTGCGCCATAAAGAAGTCAGCGTAATTCTGAACGATTCCGGCGCCAAAGCGCTGGTCACGCTGGAGTCGCTCTATCTTGAAGTAGCCCAGGCCGTGATCCCCGAGAGCCAAGTGCGCTGCGTGCTCACCACCTCGGAACTGGAATTTTTGGGCGAGCAGCGCCCGGCGCTACTGAAAGACTCCCGCCGCCTAACCTGCCCAGGCGCGGAAGACCTCATGACCCTCCTCGCCGCGCACGACGGAAAAGTACCCGCGCCCGTGACCCTCTCCGGTGACGACACCGCGCTGATTACCTACACTTCCGGCACCACCGGGCCGCCGAAAGGCGCCATGAACCTGCATCGCAACGTGGTGTACAACAGCTTTGTGTATCGCGCTTGGATGGACTTAACACCCGACGACGTCATCTTGGGGGTGGCGCCGTTATTTCATATCACCGGGCTCATTGCGTGCATCACCACGGCCATGCTGCTGCCCTGCCCGCTGGTGCTGTATTACCGGTTTGATCCCGCCACCACGGCAGAGTTAGTCGAAACCTGTGGGGCCACGTTCATCGTGGCGTCCATCACGGTATTCATCGCACTGATGAACAACGAAGAAGCCCGGCGCCGCAATTTCTCAACGCTGAAAAAAGTCTACAGCGGCGGTGCACCGGTATCGCCCGCGCAAGTCGCGGCCTATCAACAGCAGTTCGGTGCCTACATCCACAATATTTATGGCATGACCGAAACCACCAGCCCCACGCATGCGGTGCCCTTTGGCGCGCAGGCGCCGGTCGATCCCAATACCGGCGCGTTGTCGGTGGGCGTGCCGGTGTGCGGTGCGTTGGTCCAGATCTGCGACGACGACGGCAACGTACTGCCGGTGGGCGAAATTGGTGAACTCGTTTCGGGGGGGCCCATGGTCGCGCCGGGTTACTGGGGCAAGCCTGAAGAAACCGCCAGCGCCTTCGAAGCCCGCGGCATTCATACCGGCGATGTGGGTTTTATGGACGCGCAGGGCTGGTTCTATATCGTCGACCGCAAAAAAGATTTAATCATCGCTTCTGGCTACAAAGTCTGGCCACGCGAAGTAGAAGATGTGCTCTACACCCATCCTGCGGTGCGCGAATGCGCCGTCGTGGGCGTTGCCGATGACTATCGGGGCGAGACCGTGAAGGCCTTTGTGAGTCTCAAAGCCGGCGCCACCGCCACCGGCGACGACATCATCGCGTTTTGCAAAGATTTAATGGCCGCTTATAAACGGCCGCGCACCATCGAAATTGTCGATGAACTACCCAAGACCGCCAGCGGCAAAATAATGCGGCGGGAACTGCGGAAGTAGTTAACGCGACGCAACGTGCTGTGTACACCCCGCTTCGGCGGGGTTTTTCGTTTTATCGATAGCACAAACACGCCACGCTGATTAACCCGGCGCTCCGCGGGCGCCGCGAAACCCATGACCGCACGGGCGGCAGATTAGGGGTAATTGTCCCGCTAAAACCATTGTCGATGGCGTTCCAAGCGCGATTCGCGCCCATTACCGCCACGAAGTGAATATCGTCGATTCCATAGGGCTTTGCCCAGTCTTTCCAGCGTCGCAGCAGCGTGTCGATTTGGGATCGCGCTGAGGGGTCAGGTCTCCCGCTTGGCATTCTGCGTTGCAT
>CAIPNE010000534.1 GCA_903866355.1 uncultured Gammaproteobacteria bacterium | reverse complement strand
TCTCCAAGCGTTAGCGAGCCAAGGTTGGTCATCACGGCGTTTGTTGCGCCGCGTGCTTCACTCTCAAAATCTCGACGGTGCGGGTCTCGGCCAGTACACGATAAAAAATGATGTGGCTCGGATGAACGACAAGTTCACGCAACCAGTCAGGCAAGCCCGGACGCCCTTGGCGGCCTAGCTCGGGATGCTGTGCAAGCGGTTTTGTCTTGTCTTGCAGTTCCTGGCCGAAGCGCCGAGCTCTTGCCGGGTTGTCCTTGCCGATGTGGCGCACGATGGCGCGCAAGTCATCGCGCGCCATCGGCCGCCATTCAATGCGGTACGGTTTGGCCGTCATGCGTGTTTTTTATTGGGCAAGGCGGCAATATCGGCGTCCGTTTCGGCCATTGCTTCAGCGTGCGGAATGCTCGGCCGGGGATCATCAATGGATGCCTGAATCTCGCCGGCTAGCCACTGGTTATAGGCTGCGGCTTCATGTGCTCCGCGCATGGCGTCTGCCCTGCCCCGGTTGCCGGCGTCGTGTTCCTTGTCTGCCGGGTTGTATTCGCTCGCGTCGAACTGTCCTACCGTGATGCCAATATCGCGCAGCACGTTCAACGCGGCCAGCGGATTGCCGAAGCGGCGCGGCTCGGTGCTACGGGCTTTCGACAGCACCGCACTGGAACCGCTGCGGGTGTCGATCTGAACGAGAAACGCCCCACCCTGCCCTTTCAAGGTCACGCCGGACACGCCGCCGGCGTTACTTGCAGCGCGCAGCTGCTCTATAGTCATGCTTTGCATGGTCGGGTCCTTGTTGTCTGACACAATAAACGCGGTTAATTGTTCAAGAATTCAAGGAAGCGCGCAATCGTTTTGGCGTGGGGAAACCGTCGTTTTTTACTCAAGATTCCGCTTCCACGACAGCGGGGATTTAGCCGGGGATTTGAGGACCGGGGATCTAGAAATAAGGGGATTTAGGACACCCACTAAGGAACGACGGGGATCTAGGACCGGGGATCTAGGACCGGGGATCTAGCGAGGATCTAGGACACCCACCGAACTCACAGCCCCAGCCAATCCCCAGACTACAACCGGCAGCCACCTCTAGACGCTGAGTTTGGCCGGATTCAGGATTGGCAGGCAGCGCTATGTCGACTGCGCCCTCGATTAGAAACCGCCACGTGCAACCTTCCCGCAGCGACTCCCAGCGCGCGCTGGTTTGGCCATCGACCTCACCTTCCCCGAACCCAACAGCGCGGTGGCGTTATTCGGTGGCCCTCGCATAAAGACGCCGGGCCGCCGCGTGGCCGCACACCCACCGCCAGCCTTTGCGCTGCGCCAGCTCACGCAGCCGGTGTGGGGCACCGATGAACAGCTGAAACCGGGCAGGCAGATCGCATACCCTCGCCAACCATTCGCCGGGGTCGAGACCCAAGCCGGCTAGCAGCTTGGGCGTAGTAGCGGGGATAACGCCGCGCTTGTTCGGATGCACCGCACGCCCGCTCGCGTCCAGCAGGTCCAGATAGTCCTGCAGATTGAACGGCAAACCAGTGTCTTCGTCGCCACGAATGGCCTGGGCGAATGGCAGCAGGCGGGGTTTGGGTGATTCGGTTGCACGCGGGGCTTGCTGGGTGACGGCGAACAGCCGTTGCTGTCCCGAGGTAAAAGTGGAGCCCTCGATGGACGAAGCCAGCCCGGCGCGCACCGGGTTCAAATCCACATA
>CAIPNE010000533.1 GCA_903866355.1 uncultured Gammaproteobacteria bacterium | reverse complement strand
TCGCCGGCCAGCGCCTGCCAAAGCTCAGGGTCGAAACGTTGAATACGCAGGTTATTGGAAAACACGATAGGGAGTCCTCGCTTGGATAAGAATGTTTCGCGAAACTCGCGCGCCGCTACGGGGTATAGGGCTTCCGGCAGCACCCCAACCACACCGGCTTGGAATCGATATCCTTGATTATCCGGGAAGGTTCCCGCCGGCTCAATCAAAAAAGCAGGCGCGGCGCCGCTACCACTCCCATCGCTAGCGTCGCAGAACCGGCTGGCTCAATATATTAACGACAGATCCTGCGGACCCCGCCAGTGCACCCACCGACTGTTTTTCCGACTCGCCGCAACGACGTTGACAGCGAGCGCACCTCCCTCGAGCCCAATTTTGTGGCCCTGAACCATGCGCGCCTGCAGCGTTTGTTTGAAAGCCTCCAGCCACGGCAGGAAGCTTTCGTGAAAATGCTGCCACTGCTGTTTCATATCAATCATTCGCTACTGCCGGGTCATGTCTCGCAAGACGCCCCGTGCGGCATTTGCGATTTCGCACCCGACACGGCAGTCGCTGCCGCCCGGCAGTTCGCCAAAAATTTCATCCTCGACCAGCGTTTAAAACCCAGCTACGCCATCCACGGCCTGTATCTCATGGGCAGCCCCGGCACCATTGCCTACACGCGTGACAGCGACTTGGACCTGTGGCTGGTACACGCACCCGAACTCGACGCGGCAGGCGTGGGCCTGCTGCAAGACAAAGCGCAGCGCATTGAAGCCTACGCGGCACAGCTGGGCTTGGAACTGCATTTCTTTGTGTTCGACGCGGACAGTTTTCGCCGTGGCGACTCACTTTCTTTGTCCGCCGAGAGCAGCGGTAGCACCCAGCATTTTTTGCTGTTGGACGAGTTTTATCGCTCCAGCTTGCTGCTGGCCGGGCTTAAACCCCTGTGGTGGGCAGTACCACCGGCGGAGGATCACCGCTACGCCGCCTATGTAGAAGATGCGCTGCGAACCCGCAAACTGGCGCAACGCAACTATGTGGATTTTGGCGGGCTGGAGAATATTCCAGCCGGCGAATTTTTTGGTGCCACGGTGTGGCAGCTCTATAAAAGCATCGAGTCGCCCTATAAATCGGTGATGAAACTGCTGTTGATGGAAGCCTATGCGGCGGCTTATCCCCACATAGAAGAATTACTCAGCCATCGCTACAAACGCGCGTTGGGACGACCGGGCGTCACCCTCGATGCGCTGGATCCCTACATAGCGATGTACCGCCGGGTGGAGGAATATCTGCTCGGCACCGCTGATACCATCCGCCTCAGGCTGCTGAGGCGGGCCTTCTATATCAAAGCTAACGAGCATCAGAGTGCTCCTCAAGACCTCAAACCGACCACTTGGCGACGGGCGATCATGGGCGATTTGGTGCGCAGCTGGACTTGGGGGGCGCTAGAACTCCAGCACCTCGACGCACGACGTCACTGGCGAATTGACAGCGCGGTCGAAGAGCGCCGCGACATCATCAAGTGCCTACAAAAAAGCTACGCAGCACTCTCCGACTTTGCCCGCGCGCAAGGTGGCGATAAACGAATCACGGAAACAGACCTCACCATTCTCGGTCGCAAGCTGTATTCCGCTTTTGATAAAAAACCCAACAAACTGGAGTTGATTACTCGCGGAATCTGCGCCGAACCCCAAGAAGCGGAGCTCTCACTGCATCAAATACGCTTTGAGCGGGCGGGTATCCAGTGGGTGTTGTTCCGCGATTTGGTGGAACCCGAAACCCTTTCGGCCCAACTGCCGACCCACCGGGCGAGTGCGCTGGTGGAGGTACTGGCTTGGTGCTTTTTTAACCGACTGCACGCGACCTCAACCGCTTGGCACTGCTTTGTGGGTGGGCGGCGCCACGCGCCAACGGTCATGCGTAAGGTCCTCGACACCCTCGAGACCATCTACCCGGCGCGTGAACTCATCCCCAGCGAAGCGGGCGCGTTTAGTCGGCCGCCGTGCATCGTGAGTGCGACGTTTTTCATCAATATTGGCATCGAAACAGCCGTCGCCGGGCAAGCCGAGGGCAGTGTGCTCACCAGTAACCGCACGGATGCTTTTCAGTTTGGTGGGCGACGCGTGAGTCTCGTGCAAAGCATCGACCTCCTGATCCAAACCAGCTGGGAAGAACTGTATAGCTTTCAATATACCGAAGAGAATTGCCCCGTATTGGCAGCGTGCGAATACCTGAACCAGCTTGACCGGCTCCAGCCAGAATTGGCGATAACGCCCAGCGTGCACTGCTTTGATATCGACTATGGCGCGGCGATCGCCCAGCGCATGACGCGCTACCTCCAAGAACTGGTGGCCGCACGCGCGCTGACCAACCCCTCCACCACCTGCGTGCACACGGTCGCGTTGGGTAGCCAACTCCACGACATCTCGTTTGATGCACAGGGTGCGCACCCCGCTAGCCGCGCCAATTTTCCCGCCCTAATCCGGGCTTTGGGGGAACCTACCACGGGTTTCAAGCAGGTCGTGTTCGACCCGGCCTGCGCGCCCGATTCCCCGCTGCCGTTGATTTACACAGAAAATACCCGTGGCAAAATTCAGACTTACGGGCTGGTCCGCCGCGACCGTATCGAGGTATTCATTTTGGATACCGATGGCAATTTGTTGAGCTACGTCCACCAGGACACGGATCCGATGGCCTTGTTTGAGCATCTGCGACAATTTTTCGAGAAAACGCAGCGCCGCTCATCCGCGCCGGACCAAATTGGCTATCGCCCCGATGCTTGCTTAGAGTTCAAGCTACTGCAACGTGTCCCCGGCACCGGGTTTAGTGCCCAAGAAATCACCCTGCTGGCGACACCACGGCGTAATTACCTACCCCTGCGTTTGTTCGTTGACTTAAATTCCGCAGGCAAGCCGGAGTTCAACGCCTATCTCGACGACCAAGAATTCTCATCCATCGAACACGGCAATAGCATTTTTAACGCGATCGCAGCGGCCGTGCTGAAGATGCGCGCGGGAGGCGGCAGTTACCCCGTGTTTATTACCGATCTGGAACTCTCTGAACGTCTGCTCGCGTCACGCGGCATCGAACAACGCCAAACCTTTGAAGTGTTAAGACAAAAATTACGCATCGAACGCCAGCTCTCGCAAGCCTTGGCGGCGGCTACGTCTTAAGCCTTGTGCCGAAGGTTTTGCAGTTACAATTCGGCGCCTCGCGCCACTTAGGAACTCGCTGATATGACCGCCACCGACCAACTCATTGCGCGCGCCGAATCGCTGCTCGCGCGGCTCGAAGCGCTCCTCCCGCCGCCACCGCCGACGACCAGCGGCGACGCCGTGGCATGGCGTTGGCGCAAGCGCAAAGACCAAGGGTGGCTGGCACCGGTCACGCGCTTGACCGACATTCGCCTAGCAGACCTCCAACACATCGAGGAGCCGCGCGCCGAACTCGAGCGCAATACCCGCCAGTTCCTAGCCGGATTACCGGCCAACAATGCGCTGCTGTGGGGGCCGCGTGGCACGGGCAAATCTTCGCTCGTCAAAGCCTTATTAAATGCTTACTCCCCCCAAGGGTTACGCCTAGTCGAAGTGGAACGACAAGATCTCGTCGACCTGCCAGAGATCGTCGATACCCTCGCCGAGCGCCCCGGCCGGTTCATTGTGTTCTGTGACGATCTGTCTTTTGACGAGCACGACCAGACCTACCGCGCCCTCAAAACGGTCCTCGACGGCTCGGTGCTCTCCACGCCCGACAACATCCTGATTTATGCCACTTCCAACCGACGCCATTTGGTACCCGAACGCCTCCGCGATAATTTAGACGCCCGCCACGACGAGAATGGCGAGATCCATCAAAGCGAAGCAGTGGAAGAAAAAATCTCGCTCTCCGAGCGCTTTGGACTGTGGCTGTCGTTTCACCAATTCAATCAGACGCGCTATTTAGACATCGCGGCGCACTGGCTGATCCATTTTGGGGTGGCTAATGCCCACACCGCCGAAACCCGCCACGCGGCGCTGCAGTGGGCCTTATTGCATGGTTCGCGCAGTGGGCGAGCAGCCCAGCAGTTTGCGCGCGACTGGGCTGGCCGCGCTGGGCTAGCGGGTCAAAACTCATGACTGACCCAGCGCTGTTGACTGAAATTACCGCCGTGCGCGCCCATGCCGAGTGCTTGTATACCCGCGCGGAATTGGAGGAGGCGTGTGAGCGCATGGCGGAGGCGATCACGGCCCGGCTGGCCGGTACCAATCCCCTGCTGTTGGTCGTCATGACAGGCGGGGTAGTGCCGGCCGCGATGTTGCTGGCACGCCTGGAATTCCCCCTGCAACTGGATTACATCCACCTCACTCGCTACGGCAACCTGACCGTTGGCGGTGCGCTGGAGTGGATTAAGCGACCACCGAAAAACGTTGCCGGGCGCACGGTGTTGCTGGTTGACGACCTGCTAGACCACGGGCTGACGTTGCAATCCGCGGTCGCAGAATGCACGGCCCTCGGTGCGCGTGAGGTCTTAAC
>CAIPNE010000532.1 GCA_903866355.1 uncultured Gammaproteobacteria bacterium | reverse complement strand
GTGATGATCGCCTGGTTGCAGCTGATCGCCGGCGCGGTGCTGCTCTCAACCGGGTCTATGGCTATCAAAGCCACCCGCTTAACCGCGCTGGAACTAGCCGGCTGGCGCGCCCTCGTGATCGTTATTTTCTTGACCCTCGCAGTCCGTCCGGCATGGCGTCTGTTCGACCGGCGCTTGCTGCCAGCGGCCATTGCGCACGGGGCAACCACGGTGTTGCTGATGTTGGCAAATAAATTTACGACGGCTGCCAGCGCAGTTTTTTTACAGTACACCGCGCCGCTGTATCTGCTGCTACTTAGCCCGTGGCTGTTGAAAGAACCCGTGACGCGGCGCGATTACGCCTATGTTGGGGTGCTGTTAATAGGCATGTTGCTGCTGTTAATGCACCCACCAGCCCGCGCTGCCACCGCGCCAAACCCGGGGCTTGGAGGCTTTTTGGCGGCATGCTGCGGCATCACGTGGGCGTGTAGCACGCTCACTATGCGGGGGCTGGCACGCAACCCGGATGCGGGTTTTGCGCGCACCATCGCGTCGGTGATTGTGGCGAACGTCGCGCTGGCGGTGGTGTTGCTGCCCATTTTTGTGGTCGACATCGGGCTACCACCGCTACGCGAACTGGGCATTGCAACCTACATGGGGGTTTGCCAGTTAGGTCTGGCGTTTATTCTGATCTCGCTCGGCTTGCGCCGCGTTACGGCGCTGGAAGGCGCGCTGCTGTTGCTCATTGAACCGGTACTGAGTCCCTGGTGGGTGTGGCTCGTCCACGGCGAGGTGGTCGGCCCGTGGATTGTGCTGGGCGGTGCGCTGATTTTGTTGGCCACCGGCGTGCGGGCCGTGGCCAATGCGCGCGCCTAAGGCGGGGTCGGCGAATTTTCTTCCACGCGAGCTTTCAGCAGGCGCCGCGCGGTTTGTAGCTGCTGGGTGTCCATTAGATCCTCCAGCAAGGGCAGCATGTAGGTGGCCTTGGAAAAATCGCGTTGGGCGGCCAGCGTCAACCACATCCAAGCGCTGGATAGGTCGCGCGCAACCCCGTTCTTTTTGATGTAGCACACGGCTAGCCCGTAACACGCGCGGGCATGCCCTTGCTTGGCGGCCAGTTCCAACCAGCCCACGGCTTCTTCGGGCACGATGCCGGGCAACTTGCCAAATAGGCCGCGTCTGCCCACTTCGTACTGCGCCGCGGCCAACCCTAACTGCGCCGCGTGGCGCAACCAAGCGGCAGCCCGGGGCTTGTTAGCGACGGCGCCGCACTCGCCTTCTTCAAAGATCATCGCCAACCGAAACGCCGCCTTGGCCGATCCTTGCTCCGCCGCCTTGCGCAGCGGATCGATAGCCTGCCGGGCGCGCTCACCACCCGCTTTCTGCAACACCCGCCCGAAGGCGTACTGTGCCGGGGCATAATCCCGGCTGGCGGCCAGGCTGAGGTAATGTTCGGTCAGTTCCGGGTTGCGCAGGCCCGTGGGGCCGCTGGCATACAACAGGCCGAGGTTGTATTCAGCCTTAGCGTAAGCACTCTGAGCCGCCAGCTCGCACCAGTAGAGGGCCTGTCGGTGGTCGCGCGGCACGCCCTCGCCGTTGGCATAAGCCAGCGCGAGGTTGAGCTGGGCCTTCGCAAATCCCGCCTCGGCGGCGGCACCCCAGTGGCGTACGGCGGCGGTGGCATCCGCCACCACACCAATACCGCCGGCGTAGAGTTCTCCCAGATTGAACTGCGCGGGCACATTACCGCTGCGGGCGGCCACGTAATACCAGTGGAACGCCACATCGAGATTGACCTTGGTGCCCATGCCATGCAGATAGCACCAGCCTGCCAGTACCTGCGAATCTGCGTGGTCTTGTTCGGCCGCCACCAAAAACCAGCGCAGCGCAGCCGCCGCATCGCGAACGCAGCCACGCCCTTCCAACAAACAAATACCCAAGCGATAACAAGCCCCGGCATCGCCCTGCTTGGCGGCCTGTTCGTAGCGGAGCAGCGCCTGTGAATGCGGGCCGTCGGCTACCACCAAGGGCGCGGGGTCAGTAGACAGCGAGCTGTCGGCTGCCGCCAACTCAGTGGCACTGACGGGGGTCAAATCATTCATCGGTGAGCAAGGCGATAAGGCTGGAGGTGTCGGCACGTCCCATGCCGCGTGCCTGGAGTGCGGCGTAGCATTGGTCAACCAGCGCCGTGACCGGCAAGCGCGCCCCATTGCGCCGCGCCTCGTCCAAGACGATGCCTAAATCCTTGCGCATCCAGTCTACGGCGAAACCAAAGTCAAACTCTCCCGCACACATGGTGGTGGCGCGGTTATCCATCTGCCACGACTGGGCGGCTCCTTGGCCTATCACCGCGAGTACCTGTGCCGGATCAAGCCCCGCCTTTAGCGCAAAGGCCAAGCCTTCGGCCAAGCCCTGGAGCACACCGGCGATGCAAGTTTGATTGACCATTTTGGTCAACTGACCCGCACCCACATCCCCTAAGCGGCGCACGGTCCGGGCGTACGCGGCCATGATCAGCGCCGCCTCGTCGAACACCGACGCCGCCCCGCCGACCATGCAGGTGAGCGTGCCATTCTGCGCGCCGGTTTGCCCGCCAGACACCGGTGCATCGAGGAAGACTAGCCCGTGGCTGGCCGCAATGGCGGCGAGTTCGCGGGCCACACTCGCCGAGGTCGTGGAATGATCGATATACACGCTGCCGGGCAGCATCCCCGCAAAGGCGCCGCTCGCACCCAAGGTCACCGCGCGTAAGTCTTCGTCATTGCCGACGCAGGAAAACACATAGTCGGCCCCCGCCGCCGCGGTGGCGGGAGAGGCGGCACACTCGCCGCCGTGGCGTGCCTGCCAGCTTTGCGCGCGCGCTGTCGTGCGGTTATAGACCCGCACCGAGTGACCCACCCGCGCCAAGTGTCCGGCCATTGGGAAACCCATCACCCCCAACCCGATAAACGCAATTTTGCCCATGTTTTTCACTCTCTCATTGAGGCTGCAAGCTTGGGGGGCTTATGTGCAACCGCTTAGGGGTGCGCTATTCAAAACGCCACAACTGAGCGCCCCCGGGGGCCACCCAAATCGCTGAGCGCCGGTGCCCAAACTCGCCAACGCCGCTGGTGGAGCACCAGCCCAAGCTACCATTGCGGGACACCCTGAGCATCATCATCCCTGCGAGCGCCT
>CAIPNE010000531.1 GCA_903866355.1 uncultured Gammaproteobacteria bacterium | reverse complement strand
CTTCACCGGTCTTAGGATTACGGCCTACACGCGCAGGACGCAGCTTCGCAGTAAAGCTACCGAAGCCCGCAATGGCTACGGTATCGCCCGCTTTCAGGGCGGTGGTGATGGCTTCGAGCAGCGCATCTATCGCCCGACCAGCGGCAATTTTAGAGATATCTGCGGAACCCGCAACCGCTTCGATGAGATCAGACTTATTCATGGTACTCCTCGCCGGGTGTATGAACCCCGGACTCTACCGTCATTTAAAAAACTTTTTTTGGGGCCGCGGCAATCGCGCCTAATGAGCCCTGATGGAATCTTGGTCCGTAGCGCCCTCGTCGGCGGCCACCGGAGTTGTTTCATCGTAAGGCAGGGTGAGGGGCTCGGGGGCTCGTTGCAAGGCAATCGCGAGGACTTCGTCAATCCAGCGCACCGGCCTAATGTCTAAACCCTGCTTAATATTAGCCGGAATTTCCTTTAAGTCGCGTTCGTTCTCGACTGGGATCGCCACAATTTTGATGCCGCCGCGCAAGGCGGCGAGCAGTTTTTCTTTGAGACCACCAATCGGCAACACTTCGCCACGCAGCGTAATTTCACCTGTCATCGCCACCGCGGCACGCACGGGGATCCCGGTCAACGCCGACACCAGCGCGGTACACATGCCCACCCCGGCGCTAGGGCCATCTTTCGGGGTTGCTCCTTCCGGCACGTGGAAATGGACGTCCAAATTGCGATAGAAATCTGGCTTGATGCCCAACGACACCGCCCGGCTTCGCACCACCGTCAGCGCGGCCTTGATGCTCTCTTGCATCACATCGCCCAGTCGCCCGGTATAGGTTTCCTTGCCCTTGCCAGGTACCACCACCGCTTCGATGGTCAACAAATCGCCGCCTACTTCGGTCCAGGCTAGGCCGGTGACCTGGCCTACCCGGTCTTCTTCCTCAGCCAAGCCAAAACGGAAACGTTTTACCCCGAGATATTTTTCCAGCGTTTTGACATTGATAGAAACGCTTTTCTCTGTGGGTTTTTGCAACACCTGCTTGACCACCTTGCGACACAGGTTAGCAATTTCTCGTTCGAGATTTCGCACGCCGGCTTCGCGGGTGTAGTAGCGGATGATTTCGCGCAGCACCGCCTCGCCAATCGCGAGTTCCTGCGGCTTCAACCCATTGCTTATCAGCTGCTTCGGCACCAGATATTTCTGTGCAATGCTGATTTTTTCATCCTCGGTGTAACCCGCGAGCCGAATAACCTCCATGCGATCCAGCAACGGCGCCGGAATGTTGAGGCTATTGGCGGTAGTGATGAACATGATATCGGAGAGGTCGTAGTCGACTTCGAGGTAGTGATCGCTAAAAGTCGCGTTCTGCTCCGGATCCAACACCTCCAAGAGGGCGGCTGCCGGGTCGCCCCGAAAGTCCATCGCCATTTTGTCCACTTCATCGAGCAGGAACAGCGGATTGCGGGTACCGACTTTGGCCAGATTTTGCAGAATTTTGCCCGGCAGAGACCCCACATAAGTGCGGCGATGCCCGCGGATCTCGGCTTCGTCACGCACACCACCCAGCGACATGCGCACAAACTTGCGGTTGGTAGCGCGCGCAATGGAACGGCCTAACGAGGTTTTACCCACGCCGGGCGGGCCCACCAGACACAAAATGGGGCCTTTCATTTTTTTGACGCGCTGCTGAACCGCCAGATATTCCAAAATACGTTCTTTGACTTTTTCTAAGCCAAAGTGGTCGGCATCCAAGACGCTCTCTGCGAGATTGAGGTCGGTACTAATTTTGGAGCGGGTCTTCCACGGCACGTTCAACATCCAGTCGATGTAGTTACGCACCACGGTGGCTTCTGCGGACATCGGCGACATCATGCGCAGTTTTTTGAGTTCAGCGTCGGCCTTCTTGCGCCCTTCCTTGTGCATGCCAGCCTGTTTGATGCGCTTGG
>CAIPNE010000530.1 GCA_903866355.1 uncultured Gammaproteobacteria bacterium | reverse complement strand
GTTGATGTCCCTGCGCAGGGCTCGCATGAAAGTATCGGCCCGAGGCGTCGGCGCTCGCCAGCCAGTCGGCCAAACTTTTGTGGAACAAACCAACGGTGCCGTCTCGCATGGCGCACAACGTCCCGAGTGGCTCTAGCGCAGCGGCTTTGCCGTAAGCACCCCAACCGAGCACGACACCAGCTACCGACAACGGTAGCGGCTCACGCGCTGCCAACATCAGTTCCAGCAGCGGCCGCAATTTCTCATCGTAGTAGTCGGCGCTTGGAAAGCGCCGTTGAAACCACTGCTCATACAAGCTCGAAAGGCCCCGGGGCAGTTGCCCGGGCTCCATCAGGATGTCTGTAGAAACTACGTCGTCGGCGACGGCTTGACGCAACTGACGAATATAGAGAAAGTTTCCGGCACTGGCGTCCATCACGGCGCCCAGTGCCTTATCGACCGACTTGATCTTGGATCCTAGCGATTCAAGCCAGGCCGCTACGTACTTGCGAAGGTCTTCTAGGTTTCGGGGGTCTTCCGCGGCCAGTTGGTGTACCCCGAACTTGCCAAGCTGCCGATCAATAGGCGCTTCAGGTCGACTGGTCACAACCAACCCAATCCATGCCGGCAACCGCTGGAAATCCGTTGCGACAAGATTCAGTAGATCGCTGCGCCCGCGCTCGTCCAGCGTTTCATCCAGCGCGTCAAGCACCACCAAGTGCAAATCACGAATGTTGTCGGTGCCCTGCAGCACATGGGTTAGTGGGTTGGCTAACAAGGCATGAAACAGCTCTTGGGCGTTCATCTCGCCTAGCGCTGTGTTCCGCGCTGCTTCGGCAAGCAGGAGTTGACGGTAATCCCCCAGTTGGGTGGCCATCTGGAATGCGAGAGTACGCACCACCTGTCGCGCATCGCGAGTGTTGGGGCGGTCGTGCTTGCAGAAATGCACAGCCAGAACCTTCGTCCGCCCCACATGCGCAAGCCGGGCAGCAACAGACGATTTTCCCCACCCCGGCTGCGCCGCAAGCCAGAAAACACGATTGGACGAGCCGGCGGTCCGCCAGGCCTCGATCTCACCAACTTCCGACGGCGCCGAATCGGGCGGCTCCGCATCACCCGTAGTATTGCCAATACCACCCAACAACCACTCGCGTCCGGTAAAACCATTCTCCGCATCGACCATGTCGGCGGTGCCATCAAGCGGCTTCAGCCAACGGTAGAGTTCGTCAATCTCGCCGGCGAACGGCTGGTTACGTTCCAGAACACTCAATATCTGCTCTAGGCACTGGCCGTACATGGATTCATATTCAGCCGGGTTCGAATCCTTCAAGGTCTGCCATTGCTGCATATCCAGCCACTGCAGGCGGCTGAGGATGAGCGGCGGAGTTACCTCGCTGAGTGGTTCGACCAGAACCGTATAGACATGGCCCCGCAGCGGCCCCAAAGCAATCGCTACTTCCTGGCGGCAAACGCCAGGCTTGCGAGTGGAATACTTGGACAAAAAGGCCAGCACATGCTGGCTTTCGCGGATGCCCTTGGTAATTTCCCGGCGCCAATCGTCACCGAAATCAATACGGTGCTTGTCTACCCAAGGCTCCCAGCCTCGCGCCTCGAGATCGGCTTTGATCCTGTCGACGAGTCCCGTACAGGCTTCGTCATGCCCGTAACTTAAAAAGACGCGACCCTTGGTTCTACTTTCGAGCATGTGCGGTTCCTTTAATCGAGCATTAAAGCGACTGAACCTAACTCCGCGACTCTGCCAGCCTTACTTTGAAAATTTTTTGCTGGTCGATTTTCGGTCACGAACATACAGAACAGCTACGCGACGATTAAAGTGCTTCAGCATGTTTGAAAACTTGAAAGCGTGACCTATTTTCTCGTCGTCTACCACATGAGCTCAGGAATTCAATCGTTGATTACCCTTCATGACGGCCAAGAAATGCATCTTGCGACCGGAGCTGACAAGCCAAGTGTCCGCTGAGCCGTCTTGCAATTGCGGTTGGTCGCCATGCCAACGTGCAAACCATCCAGCTGCACGGTTCACGACAGCTATGTAGTTCTCTCCGGCTTGAGCCCAAACATCACCGACGCGCCGAGCGCCGGCGAAATTATTCTCTAATGAACCGTCGACCGGCAATCTGAAGTCTTCAATCCACGGTTGTGTTCCGATAGTAATCAATGAACCGCCGCCATCCCGGAGGTGCAGGGCGCCGTCACTAGACCACGACAGGAATCGACCGTCAGGCAGCAGTAGCGTACCTTCGACCTCTCCAGTGTGCCCCTCCATTACCGCCAAGGCCGCACCCGTTTCGCCATCCCACAGGCGAATGGTGCTGTCGCTAGACCACGATAGGATGCGACCGTCAGGCAGCAGTTGCGTACCTACGACTATTTCAGTATGCCCCTCCATCACCGCTAGGGCTTCGCCCGTTTCGCTATTCCACAGGCGCAAGGTGTTGTCCCAAGACCACGACAGGATTCGACCGTCAGGCAGCAGTTGCGTACATATAACTCCTCCGGTGTGTCCCTCCATTACCGCCAAGGCCGCGCCCGTTTCGCCATCCCACAGGCGAAGGGTGCATTCACTTGACCACGACAGGATGCGACCGTCAGGTAGCAGTTGCGTACCGAGGATCCACCCAGTATGTCCCTCCATCATCGCCAAGGCCGCGCCCGTTTCGCCATCCCACAGGCGAAGGGTCAGATCCCCAGACCAAGACAGGATGCGACCGTTAGGTAGCAGTTGAACGCCCCGAACATATTTCGCATGCCCATACATTACCGCCAAGGCCGCGCCCGTTTCGCCATCCCACAGGCGAAGGGTGCTGTCCAAGGACCACGACAGGATTCGACCGTCAGGCAGCGGTTGCGTACCTACGACTCCTTCGGT
>CAIPNE010000529.1 GCA_903866355.1 uncultured Gammaproteobacteria bacterium | reverse complement strand
GTGTTGAGCGGAGAGTTAGTCGTGGGTGACACCGGCGATGCCGCCTTGGTTAGCCGTCTGCTGGCCAGCCACGCCATCGATACGGTCATGCATTTTGCGGCCTGGACCATCGTGCCGGAATCCGTCGCCCAGCCGCTCAAGTACTATCAAAACAACACCAGCAACGCGCGCACCCTGATTGAGTGCGCGGTAAATGCCGGGGTGCGCCAGTTCATTTTTTCCTCCACTGCCGCCGTGTACGGGATCCCGCCCGTCAGCTTGTGCGACGAAGACACCCTCACCGCCCCTATCAATCCTTACGGCAGTTCCAAGCTCATGGCTGAGCAAATGCTCCGCGACGCCTGCGCGGCTAGCACCATGCGGCATGTCATCCTGCGCTACTTCAATGTGGCGGGCAGCGATCCGGATGGCGAGATCGGGCAATCCACGCGCGAGGCCACCCTGCTGATTAAAGTCGCGTGCGAAGCGGCCGTGGGGGCACGCGCTGGGTTGTCGGTCTTTGGGACCGATTACCCCACCCGGGATGGCACCGGCGTGCGCGATTACATCCACGTGTGTGATCTGGCCGATGCCCACCGACTGGCCATGGAATATCTGGCTGCGGGTGGGGCATCACAAACGCTCAACTGCGGCTATGGCCACGGCTATAGCGTGCGTGAAGTACTGGACATGGTCGCCAAGATTTCCGGCCAAACGCTGAATATCGCCTATGAGCCACGCCGCGCTGGTGACCCACCCGAATTGGTGGCTGATTCTGCCCGCCTGACCCGAGTGCTGGGTTGGCGGCCCCAATACGCCGATTTGCAGACCATCGTCGAGACCGCCTACGCCTGGCAGTGCAAGCTTGCGGCGGGTCGAGTGGTGGACGGACGAGCCCCGCCGTGAGGGTGTTGCTGCGCGCGCTGTTAGCGCTGATCCTAAGCCTGAGCGTGACGGGCGTGCAGGCCGAACTAGACTTGCCCAGTCTGCTCGACCAAGTCCGAGGCAGTGTGGTCGGCATTGCAAGCCACGACCCACTGGGCGCGCCACGCACGCAACTCAGCGGTACGGGCTTTGTGGTGGGCGACGGTCTTACCGTGGTGACCAATGCCCACGTGGTACGCGCGATTGCGAATGGGGAAAAAAATCTGCGCCTGGTGGTGCTGGTGGGGCGCGGCCCGCAGCCCTCGGTGCGGACGGTCGAGATTGTGCAAGAAGACGCCTACCACGATATTGCAATACTCCGCATCGCCGGGCCGGCAGTGCGGGCACTGAAACTAGCGGCTCCCGGGGGTGTCCGCGAAGGACAATCGGTCGCCTTCACCGGCTTTCCCATTGGCGCGGTACTGGGGCTCTATCCGGTGACGCATGCTGGCATCGTGTCGTGCATCGTACCCATCGCCACCCCGCAATCCAGCACCCAAAGCCTGAGTGCGGCGCAGATTAAACGCCTAGGCCGCCCGTTCGATGTCTACCAACTGGACGCCATCGCCTACCCTGGCAACAGCGGCAGCCCGGTGTTTGATCTAAGGCGGGGCGAGGTGATCGCAGTCGTCAACAGTGGGTTGGTTAAAGCCGCCAAGGAAAGCGTGCTGAAAGACCCCAGCGCTATCACTTATGCCATTCCCATCCAGCACCTGCGTGATCTATTGGGGCCGCTGTGAGCACCGGGACCTCAGTTAACGATCGCTGCCGCTGGCGACATGCCGTGTGGGGCCTGTGTGCGCTGGTCACCAGCGCCACGGCTGACCAACACCCCATCCGCAGCGCCGCAGAACTAAGCCACGCGATGGCTTCGGCCAAGCCGGGCACGACGCTGGTAATCGCCCCTGGCAATTACCGATTCCAGCGGCTCGAAACCCGTACCGCGGGCACTGCCGAGGCGCCGATCATGGTGCGCGCAGCGATAGCTGGCACGGTCACGCTGCAAGCCACCGGGGTGGCGTTATTCTGGGTGCGGCACGCCTATTGGACCTTCAAGGACCTCATCATTCAGGGTACCGACCAGACCGACCACGCCTTTCATATTGTGGGTGAGGCGAGCCACATAACACTCACGGGCAACGTGATCCGCGACTTTCACGCGGCGATAAAAATCAATGGTACGCCGGGCAATCATTATCCCGATAATGGCTTGATCGAGGGTAACGACCTATATAACCGTAGCGCTCGCGCTACCGATGCGCCGGTGACCTTCATCGATTTGGTGGCGGGATCAGGCTGGATCGTGCGCGATAATTACCTCGCCGACTTTGCCAAAAATGGTGGTGACTTCACCAGCTATGGTCTGTTCATGAAAGGCAATTCTGACCACGGCCTGATTGAGCGCAATTTGGTGATCTGCGCGCGCGACGTGCCCGCCCGCGGCACCCGCGTGGGTTTGTCGTTGGGCGGTGGCGGCACGGGCACGCCGTACTGCCGCCACCAGAACTGCGCGCTCGAACACCGCGCAGGCGTCATTCGCAACAACATCGTGCTCAATTGCTCAGATGTCGGCATTTATCTCAACCGCGCCAGCCAGACGCTAGTGGCGCACAACACGCTGTTAATGACCACCGGCATGGATGTCCGTTTCCCGACCTCCAGCGCCACAGTGATCAACAATGTGCTCACTGGCAGCGTGCGCGAACGCGATGGCGGTAGCGTGCAAGCCCGCGACAACCTCAGCTTCGGCAGTACTTATGGGATGTGGATGCCCACCATCACCCAGAAGCTACAACACCGCATCTCCGACTACGACAGCAAGTACTCGTCCTGGGTAAGTCGTGCACAGGTGCTGGCTTGGCAAACCCGTTTGGAGGTTGCGACTCGCTGGATTAGCGAACAGAGCGCGGGCTTGGGGCAGGCCCAAACGCTGACTTGTTTTCCCGGCCTCGCGGTCGGCGATCTCACCCCTAGCGTATTAGGCTGCGAGGGCTTGAGCGGCGCCCAGCCACTGGTCGGCGAGGATTTCTGGGGGCACCCCCGCACTCAGGGTCTTAGCGACCGGGGTGCAATCGATTTCCACGCGTCGCGTGGCAATGTCCTCGCCCGTCTCCAGCGCTTTGCACCCGACGCCCCGATCACAGAGGGTACGCGCTAAGCGGGCGAGACCCCGGCGAGTCCAGAGCAGAATACGAGGCACCCCCCCCGTTCCTGCTAGTCTCACCCGAGTCCTGACAGGGCCTCGCAAACTTGCTCACGATCTTCGCGCGCAGCCAAAGTTTCTTAGCTAAAACTCAGCGTAAAACGCTGCTTTCAGACGCTGTAATCCGCATACTGCACAGCATGACGACAGGTAACAAAATTTCGGGCTATCTCACCCGCGACCGTCAGGCAGCATGGCACCATTCGCTGTTTGGCAATGCCGCGCCCCCACAGGGCGAAGTGTGTGCAGAATTACTCATCGCGGGTCGTGGGCGGCGCCACCTCACCCGCACTGGGCTGATTTGTGGGCTGGTGGGCACGGTGCGGCCGTTCTTCGACTTGGTAGACACCCAAGGCCGCGCGTGGTTGAGCGCCCCGGTAGCTTCGTTAAGCGTTTTGCGAGGGCCTTTTGCACTCGCCATCATCGATGCCGAACGCGGCGAAGTGCTGCTGGCCGTTGACCGCTTCGCCACTGAAAACCTGTTTTATGTGGCAACTGCTGAAGGCATTGCGTTTGCCAGTCGCGCTGCAGACCTTGCGGATCACCCGCAGGTGCAGCGGCGTTTCAAGCTGCAAAGCTTGTACAACAGTGTGTATTTTCATTGCCTGCCGGGTCCCGACGCAGGCTACGTCGGGATGGCACGCTTGCTGCCTGGCCATTACCTACGCTGGCACAACGGGCAGTGGGAAACCGCGGCATTCTGGGAACCGACGTTCCTCAGCGCCAATGAGAGCGAGGCGCCCGCGCTTGCCACCGCCTTGCGGAGTGCCCTACAAGCCGGCGTGGTGCGCAGTCTGCCTGAGGATGCGCCGGCCTGCTTTTTGAGTGGCGGACTAGACAGCTCCACCGTGGCCGGCTACTGCGGCCAAGCGCGCCCACGCGACACCGTCGCCTATACCATCGGCTTTGAGGCCGAGGGCTACGATGAAATGGCCTATGCGCAGGCCGCCGCCCAGCATTTTGGGCTGCGGCACGAGCGCTATTACGTCACCCCTGCGGACGTAATAAGCGCCCTGCCCACCATTGTTGGCCAATTCGATGCACCTTTTGGCAATGCGTCGGCCATCCCCACCTATTACTGCGCCAAGCTCGCGGCCTCACGCGGGCATAGCACCATTCTCGCTGGCGACGGCGGCGATGAACTGTTTGGCGGCAATGAGCGTTACGCCAAACAGCTCGTTTTTGAGCGCTACCAGCACCTGCCGGGATTACTGCGCTGGGGCTTGCTGGAACCGCTGGCGCGCGGTTTGCCAGATTTTTTGCGGCGTGGATTAGTGGGCAAAACGGCCAGTTATATCCGCCAGGCGGCGACCCCCTTGCCGGATCGGCTCATGACCTACAACTTACTCAACTTCGTCACGCCAGATTCCTTTCTCGCCCCCGATGTGCTGGCGCAACTGAATCAACACGAACCTCTGCAGCGGCTGCGCGAGCTATATCAGGCGCCGGCTGGTACGAGCACCCTCAACCGTCTGCTAAAACTGGATTGGTTGATCACGCTGGCCGACAGCGATTTGCCGAAAGTCTCCCGCATGTGCGCGCTGGCCGGGATTGAGGTGGCGTTCCCCATGCTGGATGAAGAAGTCGTGACTATCGCCAACCGGCTGCGCCCAGAATGGAAACTAGGGACCAACGAACTACG